>JAUVPB010000003.1 GCA_030598925.1 Actinomycetes bacterium | reverse complement strand
TTGGCGTTGCTCGAGGCGCTTGACGGCTCGATCGAAGAGATTGGCCCCGACACTGTCCGCGGCCAGGACGCCACGCACTACCGCGCAACGCTCGACCTGGCCCGACTCGCCTCGACGCTGCCGGAGGAGCAGCGAGCGACGCTCGAGCTGCAGCTCGAGCAGCTACGTGAGCTCGGGCTCAGCTCCATGCCGATGGATGTGTGGATCGATACCGAGGGGCGACTCACGCGCATCAGCTCGACCTTCACCGTCCCAGACACCGGTACCGGCGGCGGGTCGATCTCCTGGGATGTCACGCTCTATGACTTCGGCACTGATGTATCGATCAAGATTCCCGCGAAGAAGAAGACGCAGAGCGTCGACAAGCTGCTCGGTGCGTTCGCACCAACTGTCCAGAGCTAGGCTCGCTCCCAGCTACTCCATTGCGACGCCACCATCGACGTTCATCGTCTCGCCGGTGACGTACGAGGATGCGTCGGATGCAAGCCAGACGATGGCGCCCGCAATCTCGGACGGCTGAGCTTCTCGGCCGAGCGGTACCGCGGACAGGCAGCGGCGCCAGACCTCGGGGTCGGCGCGGAGCGGTATAAGCCGGCGTGTATCGGTCAGCCCCGGATCGACCGCATTAACACGGATGCCATGCGGCGCGAGCTCGCGTGCGATCACCTTCGTCAGGCCGTCGACGCCCGCCTTCGCGGCGGCGTACGCCGTCTTTCCCAGGAAGCCGCCGCCTCGCTTCCCAGCGATGGAGGCGACGTTGACGATGCGTCCGTACTCTCGTTTGACCATGGAGGGTGCGAGCAGCCTTGCCGTGACGAAGCAGCTCTTGAGGTGGGAGTCGATGGTCGCCTGCCACTCGCTCAGCTCGAGCGTCTCGAAGGGGCTGGAGGCGATATTGCCGGCGGCGTTGACAAGTATGTCGATCGCTCCGATCGAGCTCACGAGCGTCTGAACAGCACCCCAATCGGCCGCGTCAATCGCCGCGGGCGTCGCCTTGACGCCGAGCGCGTCGATCTCGTGCTGCAGCGGGCCAAGTTGCTCAGCGTCGAGGTCGACGAGAACCAGGTGGGATGCGCCCTGTTCAGCAAGAATCGTTGAAGTGGCTCGACCGATACCGGCGGCCGCGCCGGTGACCAGAGCCGTTCGACCGCTGAGATTCGTGCGCGTCGTGAAGGTCATTCCATCGCTCATTCCATCGAGACGCCGCCGTCGACGTTGATCGTTTCGCCCGTCAGGTAATCCCCGAGGCCGGAGCACAGGAAGCACACGGCGTCGGCGATCTCGTACGGCAAGCCGCGCCGCCCTAGCGGCACCGCGGAGACGATGCGCTCGAGCAGCACGGGATCGTCTCGCAGGATCTGGGTCATGTCGGTGTCCATCGGGCCCGGAGCGATCGCGTTGACCGTCACGCCATCGCCGGCCACCTCTCGAGCGAGCGCCTTGGTGAAACCAATCACACCGGCTTTCGCGGCGGAGTAGGGCGTCCGTCCGAGAAAGCCTCCGCCACGCTTGCCCGCGACCGACGAGATGTTGACGATCCGTCCCCACCCTTGCTCGCGCATCGTCGCAACCACTGCTCGGCTGCAGAGGAACGTGCCGGTCAGGTTGACGCCGACCAGCGCATCCCAGTCGGCCTCGGTCGTCTCGAAGAAGGGCACAAACGAGGACACGCCGGCGTTGTTGACGAGGATGTCGGGACTCCCTGCTTCGCTCGCTGCGAGCGCGAAGGCTGTCTCGACCGACGCCTCGTCCGAGACATCGCACTCGAAGCCGCGAGCATCGTGACCCTCGCTCCGCATCGTCTCAGCAGTGCGCTCTGCGCCGACTCGATTGAGGTCGAGGAGCGTCACCGTGGCACCGAGACCCGCGAGCTCGGACGCGGTTCTGGCTCCGATTCCCCGTGCGGAGCCCGTCACGACCGCGTGGCGGCCGCGTAGAGCCAGAGCGGCGGCGAAGGTGCCCGGGCGAGCGTCGTCCCCCGCCGCCGAGTCGGCGGCCCCTTCAGGCACGAGGTAGCACCGCGCGCAGCACGCGCAAAGCGTTTCCGCCGATGACCTTGGCGACGTCGGTCTCGGCGTAGCCGCGCTCGAGCAGGCCAGCCGTGAACACGGGGAGCGTCTCGATCGACCGGAGACCGTCTGGGAAATCGAACGCGTCGCCGTAGTCGATCGCCGCCGTACCGTACGTCATGTCGGCGATCATCAGATCGCGGGCGAACTCGACGTAGTCGGGTCCCACGGCGACGTGATCGACACCGACCAGGCTCACGATGTGATCTACGTGATCCAGGAGTCGTTCGAGCGAGGGCTCTTCGCCGATGAACGCCGGGAAGAAGCAGGCCCCGATCACCCCGCCCGAGGAGGCGATCGCCCAGATCTGGTCGTCCTCGAGGTTGCGCGGGTGTGGCCAGATGGCGGCGGCGTTGGCGTGCGAAGCAACGATTGGCCCGTCGACCAGCTCGACCAGGTCCCAGAATCCGTGGGCGGCGAGGTGTGACACGTCGAGGACAGCGCCTAGCTCGTGCAGCTCGGCGATCAACTCGCGTCCCCGTGCGCTCAGGCCGGATGGAATGGGTTCTCCGACGCCGTCCGCGACTGCGTTCCTCATGTTCCAGGTCGGCTGCGCGCTGCGGATGCCGAGACGATGGAGGGATCGCAGAATCGCGCTGCTTCCGCGCAGCGGCGCCATCCCTTCGAGATGGAGGATGATCCCGATGCCGTCGCCGGCAAGTGCAAGGTCGAGGTCGCTCTTCGTGCGGACGATCTGGATCTCGTCGTGGTTCTCGGCCTCCGAGACGACGTCGTCGACGAGCTCCAGAGCACGAATCTCCGGCCGCCCCACGCCGTCCATCGTCAGCGGTTGGTCGCCACCGACGGTCATGAACTCGATACGCACGCCACCAGTTCGCAGCCGCGGCAGGTAGTCGTCTGCGAGGGGCGCAGGCTCCCCAGCGCGACGCCGACGCCACAGATCCATGGGAATGTCGCCGTGGCAGTCGACAACGGGGAACTCTGCGTGGAGCTCGCGGGCTCGCTCGATTGCGTCTGCGCGGACCATCTACTTCGCTCCCTTGATCAGGTCGGCGACTCGCTCGCCGAGCATCATGCACGTCAGACTCGGGTTGTTCAGGATGTGAACGGGGAAAACGCTCGCGTCCGCCACACGCAGGCTTTCGACGCCGTGGACGAGCAGATCGTCGTCGACTACTCGTCCGATCTGACAGCCCCCGGCGGGATGAAAGGCTGTGCCCATGCGTTCCTGCAGGATCTCTCGCAAGGGTCGTCCGGCCTCGGGATCGACTGCCCCGCGAGAGGTGACGCTCCCTGTCGCAGCCAGCTCGCGAAATGTCGCGTGCGCGTGATCAAAGCGGTCGGAGTCGATGACGTCTTGCATGCGATGATCGATGCGCGGTGACGCTGCTGGATCGCTCGACGTGAGGGTGAGCAAGCCCTCGCCGGTGTCCTCGGCGAGTGCGAAGGTGTAGGCGCACAAGCCAGTATCTTCGTCCAGCGCGAGCGGAAACGACCACCAGCCGTCGCCCTTGGCCCGAGCGGCGACCGGCCATCCGGGCAGGGTCATGTCCGCAAGCTCGGGTCGTCCCTGCGCGTAGAAGAAGCACTGTGGATGCTCCATCATGTTGCGTCCCACGGGCAGCGTGACGAGGGGCTCGATGCCGAGCGCGGGGAGCTCGTCTGCGGGCCCGATCCCGGACCGCAGGAGAACGCTCGGGCTGCCATAGGCGCCGCCCGCGAGCAGGACGACGTTTGCGCCAACGTCGCAGACTCCGTCGCCGGCGTCGACGTACCGAACGCCGACGGCTCGTCCGTTCTCGATCAGTACGCGGTCGGTCAGGCAATGACCGCGGATCTCGAGATTCGGTCGAGTCCGTGCAGCGCGGACGTACGTCACGAGGGTGCCCTGGCGCACGGCGTTCTTACGGTTCGAGGGCCACTGCCCAACGATCCCGTCCCATGCGTCGGGCGCGTTCATGTCCTCGACCCAGCTGTACCCGATCTCTCTGAACGACTCCGCGAACATCTGGGCCACGGGCGACCAGTGCTCGGGCGCGACGCGACGGACGGGCGTGATCGTCTCGACGCGTTCGAAGTACGGCTTCACGTCGCCCCAACCCCAGCCGGGAGCGCCGTGCTCGCGCCAGCGGTCGAAGTCGCGCGGCGCCGCACGAACCGCGATCGTCCCGTTGACCATCGAGCTGCCGCCGATCATCTTGCCCCGGCGATGGTGAAGGCGCCGCCCGTCGGCGAGGGGCTCGCCCCAGTAGTCCCAATCGGTCTCTGGCGTGGGTGCTCCAATCCCAGCGAAGTTGTGTCCGAGCGCATTGCCGCCGGTGAGGAAAGCGGGCGGGTTCGCGATCTCGTCTGGGAAGTCGGGGCCCGCCTCGAGCACGAGAACGCTGCGGTCCGTGTCCTCAGACAACCGATGTGCTGCGGCCCCGCCGGCGGTGCCTCCTCCGACGATGACGACATCGAAGTGCTCCCGACTCATGCCCGTGTCGTTCCCGCCGTCGAAACGTCTACGCCCTTGAGGAAGCCCACGACGACTTCGGTTGACAGGACCGGCTGCTCCATGAGGTTTGTGTGGGCGCATCCTTCGACGACGTAGAGCCCCGCTTCGGGGATAGCGTCCGCGACGAAGCCGAAGTTCTCGTGCGCGAAGCCAGCACCGCCGATCTGGAGCAGGTAGTCGCCCTCGCCGCGCGGCTCGTACCAGATCCGACAGTTATTGAGTATCGCGTCGGGCATCTTGTCTCCCTGTAGAAGTGTTGGGACTAGAATCGCGCTTTCTCAGGGTCATGTGCAAGAGGGAGGGTTCGTGCCGGCAACCGATACTGGCGTCAGAGCTCTGGCGACGCCGCCCGAAATTCTGGCGACCGCACGCGATCTCGTCGAGCCGCTTCGGGAGGGCGCCGCCCAACGGGATCGGGAGCGAGCCTATCCCTACGAGCCGCTTGCGCTCGTTCGTGAAAGCGGCCTCGAGTCGCTTCTCGTTCCCGAGGAGTACGGCGGGATGGGTGGTACATACATGGACGAGGTGAGGGTCGTCGGGATCCTCGCCGAAGGAGACAGCAACGTTGCGCAGATCTTCCACGTGCACGGCACGGGCGTCGAGATCTGCACGCAGGCGGCGCCGCCGGAGCTGAGGCGACAATTCCACGAAGCAACCGTCGCCAAGCGATGGCGGTGGTCGAACGCGTACTCCGAACTCGGCACGAAGAACATCTTCGAGTACGCGGTCAAGCTGACACCGGAGAACGATGGCTACCGGCTCAGCGGGCGGAAGTTTTACTGCACAGGCTCGCTCGGCGCTGAGGTGATGTATGCCACCGCCGTCGTAGAGGGGACAGGTGAGCTACGCCTCGTACTGCTGCCCACCGATGCAGCCGGTGTCACGATCGAGGACGACTGGGAGGGCATGGGGCAGGTCGGAACGGCGAGCGGGAGCACGGTTCTCGACAACGTGCGAGTTGAGCGCGACCATGTCGTGGAAGTAGAGGGGATGGCTACGCCCGAGAGTCTTTTCGGGCCACTCGGGCAGCTGTCTTTCAGCGCGATTCACGTTGGCATCGCGAAGGCAGCGTGGCACGAGGGTCTCGAGTACGTGCGCACCAAGGTCAGGCCATGGGTGCACTCAGGCGTCGAAGATGCGCGCGACGATCCGATTCTCCAGGTCAGAGTCGGAGAAATGCGGACTTGGCTGGACGCGGCCGACACGATGCAGGAGCGCGCCATCGATCTGATGGCCGCTTCGTGGGCTGACCCCTCCGGTGAGTCGCGTGCGACGGCGTCGTTGGCGACGTCGCAGGCGAAGGCGTTCTCAACCGAGGCTGGCCTCAAGGTCTGCGAGATGGTGTTCCAGGTCTGTGGCTCGTCCGCGACCTTGCGTGCGCGCGGCTTCGACCGCCACTGGCGCAACCTGCGCACGCTGAGCCTGCACGACCCGGCCGACTACAAGCACAAGCTGGTCGGCGACTTCTATCTCACGGGCAACCTGCCACCTGTGACTGCATACACCTAGTCCTCTCGCTTGGCGAGAGACTCGACGGAAGGAGAGCCGCGATGAGCTTCGTGGAACGGGATGGCGCAACCATCTGGTACGACGTCCAGGGAGAGGGCGAGCCGGTCACTTTGATCGGGGGCGACATCATGGCTTCCGACCAGTTCCACTACGTTTTTCCGGCACTCGTCAAGCAGCACAAGGTCGTCCGTTGGGATTTCCGGAACATCGGCAATTCCGAACGCTATCCGGAGAAGCAGGAGTTCACGATCGACGAGAAGGTCGAGGACATGCGGGCCGCTCTCGACGATGCGGGAATCGAGAGGACCCACATCTGGGCCATCGCGACCGGAACGTTCACGGGCGTCGTGTTCGCCGCACGCTATCCGGAGCGTGTTGCGTCACTCATTCACTACGGCCAGTGTCAGCCCAGCGAAGGCGGCCTTCGTGCATTCAAGATCCTTGATCTGATCCACAACGAGTACGACTGGCCCACAGCCTGCGAGCATATGGTCCACTTCTATGCCCCAAGCGCCGAATACATGGACTGGACGGTGTCTGTCTACGTGAAGAACGCCGACCCGTCGTGGATGAAGATGTACTGGTACGAGCTCAACGCGGACATCACCGACGACATGCGCGCCACTACGTGCCCAATGCTCGTGATGCTGGGCGCCAAGGGACCGCTCGGTGCGAGCACGTCGTACGGCTCCGGGCTCGAGATCACGAAGGACTGTCGACCCGAGGCCGAGCTCGAGATCGTCCATGGCGGAACGGGTACGTACTACCTGGTCGATCAGGCCGAGGAGGCGGCCACGAAGGCCATGGCGTTCTTCGAGCGCAACGCGATCGGCTAGCGCTTGGCCCAGCGGACCGACTACCGGCAGGCGCTCGGCCGTTTCACGACGGGCGTGGCGGTCATCACCGCTCAGCACGGCGGCGAGCGCTTCGCGATGACGGCGAGCGCGCTGACGTCGGTCTCGCTCGACCCGATCCTGCTGCTCGTGTGCTTCAGCCACGATTCGGACACCCGCCTCGCCGTTCGCGAGTCTGGGCGCTTCGGTCTAAGCGTGCTCGGTGAGGACAGCGTCGAGGCCGCCAGGGAGTTGGCCACCAACCGACCCGAGGGTGTCGATCAGCTTGCAGCGCTCGAAGTTCGCGCTGGCCCCGGCGACGTTCCGTTGCTCGCCCAGGCCGTGGCCCACTGCGTCTGCTCGGTCGATCGCATCCTGCGCGCCGGGAGCCACGATGTGGTCGTCGGCGCGGTCGAGTGGATCGATCAGGGCCTCGATGACGCCGGGCCGCTCGTGTACTACGGCGGCCGGTTCTGGCGTCTGGGCGCGCTCGCCGATCGACCCGACGGGGCCAGCCGCGACCATTCATCTAGAACGGAGGACCCACAATGAGCGACCTGTTTCCGATCCGCAAGATTCAGATCCTCACCGAGGAAGTGCGTCACGATCTCGGCGCGCCTCCGCCGGAGCCGGTCTGGCGGGGAGTCGCGATGGCGGTTGTGAACAATCCGTACGTCGGCGAGTACGTCGATGACTTCTCCGCCGCCACGGACGAGCTTCGCAGCCTCGGTGAAGATCTCGGTCGGCGACTCAGCGACGCCCTCGGCGGCCCCGACCGGATCGACGGCTACGGAAAGGGAGCCATCGTCGGCGCACGGGGTGAGATCGAGCATGGTGCTACCTGGCACATTCCGGGCGGGACAGGCATGCGGGCCGTCCTCGGAAAGGGCGAGGCCATTGTGCCTTCGACCAAGAAGATCGGTGCGCTTGGCGCGCGACTCGACGTGCCGCTCACCCATCTCGAGTGGTCCTACGTGGGTAGTCATTACGACGCGATCGAAGTCGGGATCGGCGACGCTCCACGCGACGACGAGATCGTGTTCATCCTCGCCATGGGTATCGGCGGCCGCGTGCACGCACGGCTCGCAGGTGGGTTCACCATCGCCGATCGCGGGAAGGACGGCGTACCCGTATGAGAGTGGCTTTTGTCGGTCTTGGAAGGATGGGCTTCCCAATCGCCGGACACCTGGCGACCGCGGGCCATGAGGTGGTGGTCGTCGATCTCGATCAGGCTCAGGTGGCTGCCTGGCTCGACGCCTATGCCGGCACGGCCGCCGCCACACCCTCGGAGGCGGTCGCGGGTGCAGATTTCGCGATCACATCGCTGCCCGCCGACACGCAACTCCACGACGCCGGGACAGCGGCCGGCGGCATCTTGGAGGCGGCTCCGCGCGGTCTCGTGTGGATCGACCACACGACCGCTTCGGCGAGGATCTCCCGTGAGCTTGCGACGCTTGCGGGAGATCGTGGAGTCGGTTTTCTCGACGCCCCGGTCTCCGGTGGCGTCGATGGCGCGCGCGCCGGGAGTCTCGCGATCATGGTCGGTGGCGAGGAACAAGCCGTCGAGCGGGCGCGACCGGTGATGGACACCTACGCGGCTCGCATCAGCCACATGGGCCCGGCGGGGGCCGGGCAGCTCACGAAGATGACGAATCAGATCTGCGTCGTCGGCCTCTGCCAGGCGCTCGTCGAAGGCCTCGACTTCGCCGAAGCGGCTGACCTCGATCTCGAGCAGGTGGTCGAGGTGATGCTGGCCGGGGCGTCGTCCTCATGGGAGATGGAGAACCGCTGGCGGCCGATGGCAGAGGGGCAGTACGACTTTGGGTTCGCGACCGAGCTGATGCGTAAGGACATCGGTCTGTGCCTGGCCGAGGCTCGCGAAGCCGGTGTGGCCTTGCCCGTCACGGCCGTGGTCGATCAATTCCTTGCCGATGTCGAGAGCATGGGTGGAGCGCGCTGGGACTGGTGCAGCCTGATGGAGCGCCAGCGCCGCCTGCGCGCCGGGGCGGCCGGAGCCGACGACACCTAGGCTGCCGACATGGCCGACCTGCTGCTCGTCAATGCGCGCTTCGTTTCGGCAACGGGAGCTCCCGTCGCGACGTCCGTATCGGCGGAACCCAGATGACCGAGCAAGCGCCAACTCACAAGCTGCGTCGCGTGCTCGCGGAGGACGGCTGCGCGGCTGCCGTCGGCGCGTACGATCCGACGGTGGCCAAGCTCGTCGAGGAGGCCGGGTTTCCGGTCGTCTACGTCAGTGGCTCGGCCACGGCAACCAGCGTCGCCGGATTTCCCGATGTAGGACTGCTCGGACTCTCCGAGTTGGCGGACAACGCCCGCCACATCGTCAACGCGGTCTCGGTGCCGGTGCTCTGCGACGTCGACACCGGTTTCGGAAACACGACGAGCGTCGTGCGCACCATCCGCGAGTTCGAGGCCCTGGGCGCCGCGGGCGTCCACATCGAGGACCAGACGTTTCCGAAGCGCTGCGGTCAGACGGCTGGAGCGGGCTGCATCGAGACCGCCGAGATGGTGGCGAAGATCTACGCCGCGAAGGAAGCGCAGCTCGATGACTCCTTCGTCGTGATCGTCCGCACAGATGCTCGCCAATGCGAGGGACTCGATGCGATGCTCACGCGCTGCCAGGCATATGCCGAAGCAGGAGCGGACGCGCTGTTCCCCGAGGCCCTCGAGAGCCACGACGAGTTCCGGCGGGTCGGCGAGACGCTGGAGATGCCGCTCGCGATCGACCTGCCGGAGTGGGGCCGCAGCCCGATGCTCTCGCTCGACGAGCTCGGTGCGTTCGGCTTCGACCTCGGTATCTACGCGGTGTCCGCGATGCGCGTTGCCCTCGCCGCCGCCCGCAGCTTCCTCGAAACGTTGAGCCGTGACCGCTCGCAGGAGTCCTGGCTCGACCGCATGATGTCTCGCGACGAGCTCGATCGGCTTCTCGGCCTGTCGGCGATTCGCGTCGAGGAGGAGCGGCTCGAGCAGCTCGGCAAGCTCGCGGCAGATCGCATTGGTCGGCCGCAGGCGAATGCGCCCGGTGCCGGCTAGCGAGCTCCCCTGGCAGCGGGAGATCTTCGACGTTCTGCGAGAGCAGGGCTTCTCCCTCGTCGCTCACGTCCCCGATGCCGGGCACGCGACGCTGATCGAGCTGTGCGAGGCGTCCGAGGCGCTCGACGTGGTTGGTCTGACTACCGAAGAGGAGGGCGTCGGCCTGCTCTGCGGCGCCTGGGCAGGCGGACGCAAGGGCGTGTTGCTCATGCAGTCGAGCGGCGTGGGCAACTGCGTCAATGCGCTCGCCCTGCCGATCATCTGCCGGATCCCGTTTCTCGCCATCGTCGCGATGCGCGGCGAGTGGGGCGAGTTCATTCCGTGGCAGGTACCGATGGGCCAGGGGACGCCGAAGGTGCTCGAGGCCATGGACGTCAGCTCGTTCCGGGCCGACGACGAGGCCGACGTCGGCACCGCAATCCATGCGGCCGCACAGTTTGCCTTCAACACGCGTCGATCGGCCGCTCTACTGCTCTCGCAAAAGCTGATCGGCGCCAAGCAGTTTGAGGAGGCCTGAAAAGCCGTGTTGCGACGACGGGCTCTCGTCGAGGCTCTGCTCGAGAATCGATCGGAGAACCCGCTGGTCATCTCCAGCCTGGGCTCGTCGACGTGGGATCTGGCCGCGGCTGGCGACAATCCGCGCAACTTCGGGTTCATCGGCGCCATGGGCCAAGCGGGGCCCTTTGCACTGGGACTGGCCCTCGCACAATCGAGCCGGCGAGTCCTCCTGGTGGCCGGCGACGGTGAGCTGCTCATGAGCCTGGGCGTTCTGGCCACCGTCGCCAACCAGGCACCGGCCAACCTCGCGATCCTCGCGCTCGACAACGAGGTCTACGGAGAGACCGGTGGCCAACCGACGGCGACGGCCGGTCGCACGGACCTGGAGCTCGTCGCGCAGGGATGCGGGATCGAGACCACCTGCACCATCCGAGCCGAGGATGAGATCGAGGCGTTGCGGTCCCTGCTGCTCGAGACGGGGGGACCGGTGTTTGCCGTCGCGAAGATCGATCCCGAGGAGCTGCCGCTAGCCTTCCCGCCCTCGTTCGACGGCGTGACGGCGATGAACCGCTTTCGCGAAGCCGTGCTCGAACGAGGAGCGTCGTAGCATCGCATCCGCCCAACACACATACCCGCCCTTCTCGGAGCTGCCGGTGCGAGACGGCGCACCGGCCGGCTCTTCGTGGGGCGTCTTCGGCGACGACGACGAGATCGGAACGCTGAACTTCATCGACGCCGACCAGGTTCGCGAGGCTGCGACTCTCGTTCGCGACGGCGCCGTTTTTGCGCTCAACTGGGACCTGGGGCTGCCCTCGCCCGCCTTCTTCGAGCGCGAGACCGTGAAGCACACCGTCTTCGAGAAGTATCCCGGCTTCGCGATCGACGACTACATCGACTCGTTCTGGCCACAGGCATCGAGCCAGTGGGACGGCTTGCGTCACATCGCCGACGATGAGAACGGCTTCTACAACGGAGCCAAGCTGGAGGAGGTCGTGGAGCCCGGGCCCGGCAGGCTCGGGATGGAGCACTGGGCCCTGCGAGGGATCGCGGCGCGCGGCGTCCTGATCGACGTGGTGCGCTGGGCGCAGGAGGAAGGCGAGACGCTCGATCCGTTCGACTTCTTTCCGATCGGCTCCGCGCTGATCGACGACATCCTCACGCGGCGTGGCGTCACTCTCCGCCAGGGCGACATCCTCGTGTTCCGCACGGGTTGGGTGGAAGCCTACGAACAGCTCACGCAGCCCGAGCGAGAGGAGCTGGCAGCTGAGGTACGGCCGGGGAGTCCCGGGCTCTACGGTGCCGACGTTCCGCCGTACCTCTGGGACAATCGCGTGGCGGCCGTCGCTGCGGACAATCCGGCGCTCGAGGCCGGGTACCCGGCAAAAGGATCGGATCTGTCGCTCCATCGAGCTCTGATCGCCCGCCTCGGCATGCCGCTCGGCGAGCTCTGGGACCTTCGCCGGCTGGCCGAGAGCTGCGAAGCGGACGGTCGCGCGACGTTCTTTCTCACGTCCGCCCCACTGCGCCTGTCGGGCGGCGTCGGCAGTCCGCCGAACGTGCTGGCAATCAAGTAGATGTGCGAGGATTCGGGCGGGCAGCCTGCCCGCTGTTGAAGGACGAGGAGGCAAGCATGGGTATCGAGCTCGGTGCGCAAGACCCGTGGGTGAGCCGGGGATACGGCCAGGCTTCGATCGAACCGGGCGAGCGCCCCGCAGTACTGGTGATCGATCTTCAGTACGCGTTCACGGACCCCGACTTCGTGTTCGGCGGAGCGGAGATGATCGAACGTGCGACGGTCAACACGGCCGAGCTACTCGGCGTTGCGCGCGACGCCGGCGTGCCCGTCTTTCACACCGTTGTCGTCTGGAAGAACGAGCAGGAGCTGGGGCACTGGACGATCAAGCTCCCGCCGTGCGCCGAGATCACGCCGGGCTCGCGATGGGCCGAGGTCGATGAACGTCTCTGGGATGAACGCGACGTCCTCCTGCCCAAGAAGTGGCCGTCGTTCTTCCACGGGACGCCGCTCATCTCGCTGCTGACTGCTGCGCAGCGCGATACCGTGATCGTAACGGGCTGCACCACCTCCGGGTGCGTGCGGGCGACAACCGTCGACGCGTTCTCGTACGGCTTCCGCACGATCGTGCCAGAGGACTGCGTGGGCGATCAGGGCCGGGACGCGCACGAGTCGAACCTGCGCGACGTGCATCGTCGGTACGCAGAGGTGACGAACTCGTCGGAGGTCATCTCGTACCTACAGGGAATCGCTCAGCCGGTCACTGCCTGAGATCGGAGCTCGTACGGCGCTTCCCGCATCGGCTCAGGTCGTCGTCATCGGCGGCGGCATCATGGGGGCGAGCGCCCTCTACTACCTGACCCGGCTCGGTTGCACCGACGCAGTCTTGGTCGAACGCGGCACCCTCGCCTCCGGCTCGACGAGCAAGGCCGCGGGTGGGATTCGCGCACAGTTCTCCGACGAGCTCAACGTACGGATCGGCCTCGAGTGCATCCGTCGGTTCGAGAACTTCGGCGACGAGCCCGGCGGCCAGATCGATCTCAAGCAGTGGGGCTACCTGTTCCTGCTGAGCGTTGAATGCGACCGTGCTCCTTTCGACGCGAGCCTCGAGTTGCAGCGCTCCCTGGGCGTGCCCTCGCGTTGGCTGACGCCGGATGAAGCGAAAGAGCTCATACCCGGTCTCGCTGTAGACGATCTGGCCGGCGCGACCTTCTCGCCGAGCGACGGCTACGCGACGCCGGAGGCGTGCGTTCACGGGTATGCGAGCGCGGCCGTACTCGCGGGCGCTGAGATCGCCCAGGGTTGCGCAGTCGAGCGCATCGTGGTCGAACGCGGTCGCTGTGTTGCGGTGGAGACGGCGCTCGGACGGATCGCGACCGAGCGCATCATCGTCGCGGCCGGCGTCTGGACGCGCGAGCTCGCCGCCGGCGCCGGCGTTCGGGTTCCGGTTAGCGCAGAGCGGCGGTACGTCTGGCTCACGGAGCCCACGAGCGGGTTCCCCGAAGAGTTGCCGCTGACGATCGACTTCGAGACCGGGTTCTACTTCCATCGAGAGGGACGGGGCCTGCTATTTGGCGGGCGCGAGACGACGATCGATGGGCTCGCGCCCGTGGCGGCGGCACGCCTACCCCTGCTGGCCGAGCTCGGCGTACGAACCGGCTGGTCCGGGCTCTACGAGAACAGTCCCGACCACAATGCGTTGGTCGGTTGTCTCGACGACCCGGAGGGTCTGCTCTATGCGACCGGCTTCTCCGGCCACGGGTTCCAGCAGGGCCCGGTCGTCGGCGAGCACCTGGCAGAACTCGCACTCGGTCGCGCGACGACATTCGATCTCGCTCCGTTCGGACTCGAGCGGTTCGAGCGGGGCGCTGCACGCCCCGAGCACAACGTCGTCTAGCTCGCCTCCCGATCCGAGTGCCACGTCGCGCTGGCCGCGGTCGCGGTAGACTCGCCGCCCATGCTCGCCGCCGTCGTCCAGATGGAGCCGCAGCTCGGCGAGATCGGTCGGAACCTCGAGGCCATCGTCGCGAGGCTAGAAGAGGCGAGCGCGCAAGGCGTCAAGCTGATCGTGCTCCCCGAGTGTGCCGTGTCCGGTTACGTCTTCGACTCTCCTGCGGAGGCCCTGGAGGCGGCGCAGGAAATTCCCGGTCCGACGCTCGAAGTCCTCGAGCAAGCGTGTGCTCGGCTCGACGTGTACGCCGTCTGCGGGGTCCTGGTGCGCGAAGGGGAGGAGCTGCGCAATCGCTCTCTGCTCGTTGGCCCTGGCGGTCTGCTCGCGACCTACGACAAGGCACACCTGCCGTTCCTCGGCGTTGATCGCTTCGTGACCGCAGGCACCGAGCCGCTCGTCCCCGTGGAGACGCCGATCGGTCGTATCGGGCTCGAGATCTGTTACGACCTGCGTTTCCCCGAGGCAACCCGCACGCTCGCACTCAAGGGCGCGGATCTGATCGCTCATCCGACCAACTGGCCAGTCGCCGCTCGTGCGAACGCGGAGTTCATCACGCGCACGCGCGCGCACGAGAACCTCGTGTACCTCCTGACCGCGAATCGCGTTGGCGTCGAGCGCAGCGCGGAGTTCTGCGGCTGGAGCCAGATCGTCGCGCCGTCCGGCGACAGGCTCGTCGAGGCCGATGCCGTCAGCGAGGTCATGCTGATCGCGGAAGTCGATATCGAGAAGGCGCGCAACAAGAGCATCATTCCGGCATCAGGCGAATACGAGATGCACCTCTTCGACCACCGGCGGCCGGATCTGTACGGCGTTCTCGTCGAAGAGATGACCCACGTCAACCAGCCATAAGGAGGCTCAGATGACCGATCCCGAACTCGTACCCGAAGCGCTCATCGACAAGGATGGCTTGAAGGTCTCGAAGAGCCCGTGGGGCGAAGACGACGAAATCGGGCGGCTCAACATGATCACGCCCGAATCGACGAAGGCCGTCCTCAACCACCTCAACGGCACGCACGTATTCGACCTCAACGTCGAGTACTTCATCGGGATGCCCTCCTGGGTGGCCGCCGGCGACCCGAAGTACGAGATCTGGATGACACACACGCCGCAGGGCTCCGTGAACGACGACCTCTCGGGTCTGCCCGCCGACGTACACGAGAAGTACAGCTACTGCGGCGACTCGATCCACATGTACACGCACTGTGGTACGCACATCGACACGCTGAACCATCTCGGCCATCACGGCACGTTCTGGAATGGCTGGACAGCAGATACGGATCTCGGGAGCCGCATCTGGAACAAGGGTGGCTTCGAGAACTATCCGCCCGTCATCGCGCGCGGAGCGATGCTGGATATCGCGGGTCTGCATAAAGTCGACATGCTTCCCGATAGCTACGAGGTCACGGTCGATGACCTCAAGAACGCGGCGAGCGAGCAGGGGACTGAGCTCAAGAAGGGCGACGTCGTCTGCGTCAACACCGGGCGAATGGGCTCCTGGCCCGACTTCGACGGCTACCTGCTTAACCCGCCCGGCATCGGTCTTCCCGCGGCGAAGTACCTCTGCGAAGAGGCTGGGGCAATGTGCATTGCGGGCGACACGATCGGTCTCGAAGTGATGCCGTTCAAGGTCGAGAACAGCTTCCTGCCCGTGCACGCGTACATGTTCGCGACCGCCGGTGCCCAGATCATGGAGATCGTGAACATGCAGGAGCTCGCGGCCGAGAAGCAGTACGAGTTCGCCTTCCTCGGATTCCCGCTGAAGTTGCGCGGCGCGACGGGCGCGCCGATGCCGGCCTACGCGGTTCCCCTGGCCAGCTAAGCCACAAGTCATATTCAGGCCGAAGGGCGGTTCCGCGCGCATGGGCGCAGGCCGTCCCTCGCCTCTGTTCTCCTCGGGATGTAGAGCTTTTCTTGGTCGGGCCGTCGCGGCCCGGGCGCCAGCGGACTAGCTGAGGGAGTCGAGCGCGTCGAGGTACGCGGTCAGCGCTCGCTGGCGCTCTCGGCACGTATCGAGCTCCGCCTGGAGCTCCGTCACCTTGCCATCGACGCGCTCGCGCGCATCGCCGTCTGGCTCGGGCAGGAGCACGCGCATCTCCTGCAGGAGCGCGACCGCTGCGTCGTCCATGTCGTTGATCACGCGCGCGTCCGTCCGCCAGGCGGTTGCGTTGCGGAGCGCCTGCTCGAGCCGACCGGAGAGCGCTTCGTCACGCCGGCGCTCGGTCGCCAGCCTGCCCTGAACCTCTGCCCGCCGTTTCTCGCGGACGATCTTGTCCCGCGACGGCTCGGTGAAGATATCGAGTGGAACGACGGCCGAAACGAGAGGGTTCGGTACGTCGACGATCTCGGACAACCGCAGGTCGACGGCAGCAGAGACGAGCACGTAGGCCGCCTCGCGCGACAGGTCATGCTCGGCGCCGAGCCACCCGATCATCTCGACGATCGCTCGGCGAGTTGCAAGCTCGAGGTCCATGCTTTCGTTGCGACCGTCGTCGTCGAGGGAAATGCCGGTAGTCGCGAACGTACGCCGAGGACGTTGTGGCGGCGTTTCGTAGGCCGGAAAGCGCGGCCGCCAGGTCGGGTTCTTGTGCACGCGGAAGCGGACCGTCGCCGCTCCGGCCATCTCTATGCCGGTGCCGCAGGTCTCGCCGTCGCCCTGAGCGAAGTGAAGGTCTCCGATCGAGAACAGCGCGCCCGGAACCTGAACCGGGAAGTACGCACGGCTGCCGGCGACAAGACCTCGCACGTCCAGGTTGCCGCCGATCTCGCGCGGGGGAATCGTTCGGAGGCCGTCCGCAGCAGACGCCGGAACGGCCGCCTCGGGATTCTGGCCCGCAACGACGCCACCCCGCTCGGCGAGCTCTGTCTCGCGCGCCCGCACCTCGGCCATCAGCTCGTGCGAAGGCGCGACGCCCACGACACCCGGAAAGATGTCGGCCGGCAGGGTCACGCCCGGGAGCTCGTCGGAGCGTGCGAAACCATCCTCGAGTCGGAACTTCGCGACAAATGGCTGCTCGAACAGGTCAGCGAGGAACCCGAACCCGGGAATGACCGCTGCGACACCGAAGTCGGCCGCCTCGAACGCAACGAACTCGACCTCCAGCACGTCGCCTGGAGCAGCACCCTCGACGAACAGTGGGCCCGTCAGCGGATGTCCCACACCCAGATCGAGTTGGTCCGCGTCGGCGTGGCTGCTCGCCGCCGTGAGCTGTCCGTCGATACCGTCTCTCGTCTCGGCCGTGATCTCTTCGTCTTGCGGGACGCGCGCGATCGGCTCGATCTCCGGATGCCAGCGGTTGTGGCCGGAGCTCGGCTCGTCGGCCAGTGGCCGGGAGGCGTCAACGGCGATCCGCATCAGCATGACCTCGTAGCCGGCGGGCGGACGGGACTGAGCACTCTCAGCCGCTGGTCAGCGCGGCTCGAACGGCGTCCGTCGCAGCGCGGCAACGAGCGGCGCCCGCGTCGGTCCACTCACGCGTCTCACCGAGCACGTGCAGCGAGATGATGGCTTTGGTCGCGCCGTCGATTACGACCGGAGTGACGATCTGCGCGCGCATGCCACCGTAGATGCCGAGCATCTGCTGGAACGGCGCGTCGTCGACGAACTCCGCCTCGCAGTCGGGCTGAATCACCTGCTGTCCAGCGAGGACGCGCAGCACCACCGGCTGTCCGGCCATGTTGGGCGTCTCCACGCCGATGATCGATCCCGCGTCGCCGGCGAGCGCCTCGTGCGTCACCGGGAACAGGGCTCCCTCGGTTTCCTGACGCAGCGTCACGCGGCTGCCCTCGAGGTCGGCGAGCAGACTTTCGATGATCTCCTGGAATGGCATGGCGAGCATTGTGCCACGTTCTTCCCTAGAGTCGTGCACATCTCCGGCCATCAGCTCCATCTTTACGATCACCCGGTCTCGTCGAATGCGCTGAAGGTGCGCTTCCTGCTTGCTTTGCTGGAGCTCGACTATGACCGGACGCACGTTCCCTTCGCCCTGCCGCGCCCGCCGGAGTACACGGAGCTGAATCCGTTCGGTCGGATACCGACCCTCGTCGACGCTGAGCTCGTGCTTGCGGAGTCGAACGCGATCCTTCGGTACCTCGCCGACCGGGAGGAACGTGACGATCTGTACCCCCGGCCTCCACGCGAGCGAGCGGTCGTCGACGCGGCGCTCGACACCTGGGCGACGCTCGTCCGTCCCGTGCTGCTTCCGGCCGAGGATCTCGCCCTGATGGACACCGGCGACTGGGAACAGGGTGGCGGCAGGTGGGAAGACTGCGACGACCAGGACGCTCTGCGGGAGGCGGTGGGCCGCGCGCAGCGCACGCTCGGTCGGTGGGAACGAATCATCGCCGACAACGGCACGGTGACCGGGTCGTTCAGCATTGCCGATTGCTGCGTCGCGCCCGTACTGTGGCGCTGGCTACGGTTGCCTCTCGATCTGTCTGAGCTGCCCCGCACAGCGGCCCTTCAGGGCACTCTCGCTGCGAACCCGGCCTTCGTCGCCGCCGGCCCTGTCGCCTAGCCGCTGTCCGTCGCGCCGGTCGCGCACCTCGCGCGTCGGCGAGGCTCACCGAACGGCCGTGCCCTGGATGTTCTCCTCGGGCTCGGGGATCTGCGGATTGAGCTCGCGGAGGGTCTCGACGAGCAGCGATGCGACCGCGACATTCCGGACCCACTTGCGATCCGCTGGTACGACGTGCCAGGGGGCCCAATCGGTTGACGTGTCTGTCAGCGTCTCCTCGAATGCGGCCATGTAGTCGTCCCACAGCGCCCGGTCGTGCAGGTCGGCTGCACGGAACTTCCATCGCTTCTCCGGGTTGTCGACGCGTTCCTGGAGTCGCTCTCGCTGCTCCTCCCTCGAGAGATGCAGGTAGACCTTGGATCGTCGTCCCCTCGTCGCTCAGCAGGCGCTCGAACTCGTTGATGTGCGTCTGCCGTCGTCGCCACGCCTTGTCGGGAACGAGACCGCGGACCCGGGCGGTCACGACATCCTCGTAGTGCGAGCGGTTGAGGATGCCGATCTGCCCGCGAGCCGGGCACGCCTTGTGAATGCGCCACAGGTAGTCGTGGGCTCGCTCTCTGCTTGACGGGGCCTTGAAGGACACGACCCGACAACCTTGCGGGTTGGTGCCCGTGAACACGCTGCGAATGGTGCCGTCCTTGCCCGCAGCGTCGAGGCCCTGGAGGACCAGGAGCAGGCTTCGATCGCCCTCCGCCCAGAGGCGGTTCTGCAGCAGGGACATCTCAGCGACGAGCTCGTCCAGCAGCTCCTTGCCTTCGGTCTTGTTGTCAAGATCGAGGTCGTCGCGTGCGTCTCGTTTCGCCAGGTGGGCGCGTTTTCCCGGCGTGACGATCAGGCGGTTGCGCATGGCGTTCAGCCTAACTGGAAGGGATGTTCGAGGCCGGAGAAGGTGCGGATAGACTCGCCGCCGCGGCGGAGCTCGAATCTGGGTGTCCGGGGCTCCGGAGAGCGCGCCCGACCGTAGTCGCGACGCTCATGCACCGACCGATCGACGAGCAGTCGCTCGGGCGGTTGCCCGTCCGTCGCGTGAACGCCTAGCTCGGCCGCCGCGCACCTCTGTCAAGATGCCCGCGTGATCGTCGACGCCCACCTCCACGTGGATGACGTCCCGGCGCTGGGCTGGAAGATGGAGGCAGCCCTGTGCATCGATCGCATGGACGAGGCTGGGATCGACAAGGGAATCATCATGACGATCGTCGATGCCCCTGCGGTCAACCCCGATGCGATCGGGCTGATCGCGGATGCCTGCGCTGAGTATCCCGATCGTCTCTGGGCGTTCGCGCGCGTCCACCCCTGGTACGCCGAGTCGGCCGCGCTCCTCGAGCGCGCGTTCGAGCTTGGATTCAAAGGCTTGAAGCTTCATCCGGTCTCGACGATCGCTCATCCCAGTGGGGAGGACACGCTGCGCCTGATGAGAATTGCAGCCGCGCATGGCGCGCCGACGCTCTTTCACTGCGGCGACGAGCCCATGACGACACCGCTGGCCGTCGCAGCCGCCGCCCAGGAGGTTCCCGAGGCGCAGGTGATTCTCGGTCACATGGGCGGCTACTTCCACGTCGACGAGGCCATCGAGGTGGCCGAGCGCGTCCCTAACGTCATCCTCGAGACGTCGGCGATGCCTTACCCGGCGAAGATCAAGCAGGCCGTAAAGCGCGTTGGCGCGGATCGCGTGATCTATGGCAGCGATGGCCCGGTCTGCTCGCCCCGGCTCGAGGTCGAGAAGGTTCGCCTTGCGGGCCTCGACACGAGCACCGAGCGGCTTGTACTCGCAGACAACGCGTTGCGTCTCGTCGGGAGCGTGACCTGAAAGTTGAGAGCCCGTTGATCGTCGACACCTTCACGCTGGTCGGAGAGTCGCTCTTCGACGCGTCGACTACGCCCGACGGGCTGGTCGACGTTATGGAGGAGGCGGGGATCGACCGCGCCGTCGTCTGCCCGGCGCGCCCGCCCGGCAACCACCTCGCGCCCGCGAACGAGGTGCTCGCGGAGGCGGTCCGCGCCAGCCAGGGTCGGCTCATCGGGTTCGCGCGGGTCGATCCGAACCTCGGCGATGAGGCGGTTGCTCAGGCGCGGCAAGGGCTCGACGAGCTGGGCCTGTCAGGCCTCTTCCTGCACCCGTGGGAAGAGACCTTTCGCGTGAGCGCACGGCAGGTCGACGCCGTCGTCGAGGCTGCCCGCGAAGCGGCCGTTCCCGTACTCATTGCCGCCGGGTACCCGTGGCTCTCCGAGGGACTCCAGATCGGCGAGCTCGCCGCACGCTTTCCCGACGTGACGTTCATCGCCAGCAACGGCGGCCAGATCAACGTCTCGGGATTGGGACAGATCGACATCGAGCTCGCGTTGGAGCGATGTCCGAACCTCTACGTGCAGACGGCCGGGGTCTACCGCGAAGACTTCCTCGAGAACGTGGTCGCTCGCTTCGGCGCGGAGAGGCTTCTCTTCGCGAGCGGGTTCCCGACGACAGACCCGAGACTCGAGGTGCAGCGACCGCGCTCGATGCACGTCGACGACGACGCGAAGACCGCGGTGCTGGGAGGCAACGCGGTGCGACTTCTTCACTTGGCCTGAGGATGCAAGGGCAGGGATCAAGCAGCCCGCCGGCTCAGCTGCGCGTGGGAGACACATTTGGCTTCAGCCGCACGTTCACCGAGGGCGACGTCTCCTTGTTTTGCGGGCTTACGGGCGACTACAACCCGTTCCACATAGACGACACGTTTGCCTCCGAGGGACGGTTCGGCGCGCGCGTTCTCCCGGGTCTCTTGACCGGGAGCATGATGACGCACATCGGGGGCATGCTCGCGACGCTGGCGTCCGAGATGCACTTCGAGTTCCTGGCGCCGGTCTTCATCGGTGACACCATCACCTGCACGGTGACGATCGACGAGGTCGATGACCGCGGGGTCGTCAAGGCCCGCGCGGAGTTCTCGAACGCGAGCGAGGAACGGGTGCTCGTCGCCGGGTTCACGGGCAAGCCGATGCGGCCGAGGCTGACACCTCGCGCCTCTAGCCCCGGCTGAACGCCGCTCTCAGCCCGTCCCCGCCCGCGCGCGCGGGCGCCCGTCTACGCGTCCTCGAGAACGAGTTCGCTCGTGATGTCGATCGAGCCCGAGATTGAGCGGTACACGGGGCACTTCGGCATATGGCCGTCGAACGCGCGTTGAACTTTGGCACGGTCCACGTCGGGATCGACCTTCAGGTGGTAAGTCGCATGGATGCGCTTGATCACGATCACGCCGTCGTCTTCGGCTTCGACCTCGCCGGTGATGTCGCCGATCAATCGTCCCTCGCTGGCCGGCACTTGACGCGCATCCAGCGCGCCTCCAAACGTCCCGGTCAGTCAGCCGCCTGCTGCGGCAACGATGTAGTCAAGCGTTGCGGCCCGTTCGGACTCGCTTCCTGGCGCGACGCCGTAGTGCTCGGCGATCCCGGCGTGGACGCCGAACATCACCGACTCAGATTCGGCCGGGATGTCGGCCCGTCGTAGCGGCCCGCGAATGCGCTCGATGCGAACTGTCGACGTGTAGACGAGCGTACTCACGGCGCGCATCGTACGTCATCGACGGGGAGAGCGTCGCTAGGAGTCGGCGCAGTAGCATCCACCGTCGTGGCTCCCGTAGCGTTCATCGGGATCGGAACGATGGGTCTCCCGATGGCTCGCCAGGTGATCGCAGCAGGCCCCGACGTCGTGGCCTGCGACATCGACACGACCCGAGCTGCGAAACTCGGTGTCGACACGGTCGCGACCGCAGCCGAGGCCGCCGGACGTTGCGACGTCAGCATCACGTCACTTCCGTCGGTGGCGGCGGTCGAAGATGCCATTCTCGGCGAGGACGGAGTTGCGGCGGGAGCGCTGCCCGGCTCGACCGTGATCGACATGTCGACGAGTCCGCCGGCGCTCGCGCGCGCCCTCGCCGAGGCCTTGGCTGAGAAGGGCGTATCGTTTCTCGACGCACCCGTGAGCGGCGGCCCGACGGGTGCTGAGGCCGGCACTCTGGCGATCATGGTTGGCGGCGAGCGGAAGATTTTCGATCGCTGGCTCGAGCTACTTGGCGCAATGGGGGCACGGGTCGAGTACGTCGGCGGACACGGCGCGGGTCAGACCGTAAAGCTCTGCAACAACCTGATGGTTGCGTGCACCATGGCCGGCATGGCCGAGGTCTGCGCGGTGCTCGAGCACGAGGGTGTCGACGCCGAGCAGGGGTACGAGGTCTTCACACATTCAACGAGCGACTCCAGCGTCATGCGCCGCAGGTTCCCGCTCGCGGGCGTTCGGCCAGAGCATCCAGCATCAAACGAGTTCGAGCCCATGTTTCGCCTAGATCTACTCGTGAAGGACATCACACTTGCGCAAGAGCTGCTTGCCTCGCACGGCCTGAAAAGCACGATGGGTGAGACCGCGGGAGCCCTCTACGGGCGTGCGCTCGGGCAGGGGCTTGGCGCGCTCGACTACTCGGCCGTGTACCGGGCCGTCGAGCAGGACTCCGACGACGTCGCCAACGGCGACGCGTGAGCCGCGCCGGCTGATGCGTCGCTAGCGGGAGCTCGGGTCTGCAGTCGCCACGGCTCGTGCTCGCGGTCGCGAGCGCGGCGCAAACAGCAACCGCGCTCGTGGCCTTCGCGCTGCCGGCCATCGGTCCCGAGATCGCGGCTCATTACAACCTTTCGCTCGCCGGCCTTGGCCTCGTTCTGACGGCGAACGTTCTCGGTCAGGGCGTGTCGCTCCTGACCATGGGCGTTGTCGTAGGTCGTTGGGGCGGGCGCCTCCCGACCGTCTGCGGCACCGTGGTCGTGACGGGAGGTCTGCTCGTCGCCGCATTCGCACCCTCGGTGGAGCTGCTCGTACTCGCGCTCTTCGTGTCGGGGCTGGGCGCGTCGGTGATCCCAATCGCGAGCATGGGTGCGGTGTTCAGCGCGTTCCCGGTGTATCGACGCGCATGGGCTCTCGGCGTGCGGCAGATGGGCGTCCCCCTCGCCGGAGTTATTGGAGCGTTCCTCATGCCCGCGCTGGAACGAGCGGGCGGAGTCCGACTCGCGCTCCTCGTCTGCGCCGCGGCTACAGCCGTCTTCGGACTGCTATTCGCGGCGTACGGCGCAGAGCTCGCCGAGCCCTCGCGTATACGGCAACGCGTTCGCGCTGGCCTGGGTCGGATCGTGCAAGCGCCCGGCATGGCGCGACTCCTGCTCGTCGCGGTCTTCTACATCGTCGTTCTGCAGTCGGCGCTGACCTATCTCGTTCCGGCCGTGCGCGACGCTGGTCTGAGCACGTTCTGGTCGAGCCTCGTATTCCTCGCTATGCAGGTTGCCGCGGCCATCTCTCGCGTGCTCTGGGGCTGGCTCGCCGATCGAGACGGCGGCACTAGGCGTAGCCGCACCCTGGTCGAGGCGGGATGGGCATCCGCGCTCGGCGCTGCGCTTCTGGCCGCTCTGCTCTACGCGGGACTGGCGGCGGTGTTCATCGCTGTTATCGCCTTCGCGCTCGGAGCCATGGGCTGGAACGCGCTCGTCTATGTGTCGGCCGGAGAGCGAGGCCCGCCGGGGCACACCGCGCAATCGGTCGCTGTCGCAGCGACCGTGATCTTCACGACCGCGGCCATCTCAGCGCCTGCCGCCGGCGCCGTCGCCGCGGCTCTTGGCTGGGTCGGCTTCTGGTCGCTCTGTGCCGGTCTCGCCGCGATTGGGGCGATTGTTGCGCGAGGTCTACCAGCCGATCGGGCGCCAAACGCGGCACCGGCTGCGTGATCGCGCCAAAATGACAGGAGGATGTGTCTTCCATCGCCATGAATCGCGCCATCACCATCGCTGTCGTGCTGGCGCTTGCCGCCCTCACCGTCGTTGCGGCGATCGGTGGATTCGGACAGGAGACGACGGCCGCGGGCGACGACGTACCCCGAGACGATTCCGGCAGTCGGGACCTGATCGGTCCCCACTCGCCGGGGCCCGGAGCGCTCCCCGGGACCCTGATCGTGACGCGAGGTGAGGACTGCGTTGTGCAGCTCGTCGACCTGGGCCGGATGCGATTCTCAAAGGCCGGGCCGCGCTCGGGGTGCGACCTGATCGTCGCGCCCGACGGTGAGACCGCGGCCGTGGTCGCGCGCGGGCAGGCGACCGACGAGCCCGCGCCCATGTTCGATCTCGTCGCGCTGGATGGAAGGCCCGAGGTGGTCGGGCAGCTCGGGCGAATGGCGCGCGATCTCGTGTGGTCTCGGGACGGGACGAAGCTCGCGTTCTGCGACGCAGCGAACTCGTCCGAGACAGTGGTCGTCGAGGCCGAAGACGGAGCTCGCAGAACGTGGGCTGACTGCTGGCCGGCGTTCGGATCGGAGGGCGCCCTCGTTACGCGGACGCTCGTCGACCTCACGCAACAGCTCGAAACCACCGGGATTCAACAGGACGGCGACGAGGTCGTGACGCTCGATCAACTCCTCGGCGCTGCAAGCTCTGATCCAAGCGGACAGGTCTTCACGCTCGGTCACACAACTGGTGCAGACGGGGTTATCGCAGTGAGCCTTGTCGTGGCGGAGCCTGGCGTCGATCCGATCGGGAGTTTTCAGCTGTGGCGCGCTGGAACGGCGACTGAGGTGACCGAGATCCCGCTGTTTCTCGCTGAGCGTGGGATTCCCGGAGAACTCACGCCGGTGGCGCTCCGGGATCAGCTCGCGCTGAGCCCGGACGGCTCAGAGATCGCGATCGTTCTCGAGGACGGAGCCGGCCCGCTCTTCCTCCTCGACAAGCGTACGAGCAATGTGCTCGGTCCGCTCGAGCAGCACGACTTCGATTGGTCTCCGGACGGACGTTGGTTCGCCGTGGCCGGTGAGGCGGGGATCGACGTCTACGGGCCGCTGCGCGAGGCGGAGCCGACGTACCAGATCCCGCTCCGCACCGCTGCGCTCGCCTGGCGTTAGTCGCGAGAACGACGATCGGCTCGCATTGCGGCTGCGGCGGCGCTATACATCCCCAATGCCCGCGAGGAAGGATCGAGCGTGACCACGAACGCAGCCGAACTCAAGCACATCTGGCAACCACTCGATATCGGTCCAATGCGCGTCGATCACCGGGTCATGGCAACCGGGCACACGCAGTTGTATGGCGTTGACGAGCTGATCAGCGATCGCCACGTCGCCTACTACCGCGAGCGCGCCATGGGTGGTGCGTCGCTTCTGGTCCTCGAGCAGCAGGCCGCGCATCCCTCCGGCATGAACTACGACCAGGGCTGTATCGCCTGGGAGCCGCGGGTGGTGCCGATGTACGCGAAGCTCGCGGATGCTGTCCACGAGTTCGGAACGCAACAAATGGTGCAGCTGTTCTGCTGTGGCGCCCAGGGACTGTCGACGATGTTCGTTGACCGGTTCCGTCCTCTCTGGGCCGCGTCGCCGATTCCGTCATCCGTCTACAACGAGCGCCCGAAGGCGATGGAGAAGGACGACATCCACGAGCTGGTCGAGCATTTCGGCCGCTCGGCGTTCAACGTGATGACAGCCGGCCTCGACGGAGTCGAGATTCACGCGGCACATAGCCAGCTTCTCGGCGAGTTCCTCTCACCGGCGTTCAACAAGCGCACGGATGAGTACGGCGGCTCCGTCGAGAATATGTGCCGCATTGTGATCGAGGTCGGGGAAGAGATCCGTAAGCGGGTGGGCGATGAGATCGCGGTCGGTGTTCGCCTCTCGGCCGATGAGTTTCTCGGCGAGATCGGAATCCGGGGCGATGACTTCGAAGCACAGCTCGACGTGCTTGCGGGGTCCGGGCTCTTTGACTACTTCGACATCTCGGGTGGCGGTTACCACACGCTTCATGTCGCGGTGGCGCCGATGAACGCGCAACCCGAGGGTTTTCTCGCTCCCTACTCGGAGCGTGCGAAGGAAGTGGTCGGCCATCGCGCCAAGATCTTCGTTGTCGGACGGATTCTGAGCCTCGAGCTTGCTGACGAGATCGTGGGGAAGGGCCAGGCTGACATGGTCGCGATGACTCGTGCACAGATCGCTGACCCCCATCACATCCGTAAGCGGCGCGAGGGACGTGGCGACGAGATCGTCAACTGTGCCGGCATCAACTTCTGCATCGAGCGTCTCGTCGATAACCGGGAAGTCACCTGCGCTCTCAACCCCGTGACGGGTCGCGAAGAACGCTGGGGCGACGGGACGCTGGAGCTTGTGCCTCCGGGCCGTGAGAAGAAGGTAGCCGTCGTCGGCGCAGGACCGGCCGGGATGAAGCTGGCGGGTCTGGCCGCCAAGCGCGGTCACGCTGTCACGGTTCTCGAGCAGGCTGCAGAGCCCGGGGGCAACTTCAACCTGATCAAGCAGCTACCGACTCGCAGTGGTTGGCAGATCGCGATCGACAACCTCACGCGACCGCTCGATTCTCTTGGCGTCGATGTCAGGCTCAATCAGGAGGCCACGCCCTCCTCGCTTGAAGCCGGAGACTGGGACGCGGTCGTCGTCGCCACAGGCGCGACGTGGAGCGGCTCGGGAGCAAGTCCCTATCGACCGGAGCGGGATGCCATCCCGGGAGTCGACCAGGACAACGTGATCGATGTCGGCGCGGCGATTCGCCGCGCCGTGGACGACCCGGCCTCGCTCGGCGCGCGAGTGCTGATCCTTGACGAGACGGCCGGGGACCTGCCGCTCGGTCTCGCCGAGCTCCTTGTCGACGCGGGGGCTACCGAGGTAGAGGTCTTGACGCCGCAGCTGCTCGTCGGCGAGGACACCATGAAGACGCTGGATATGGCCTACCTGTTCCCGCGGATCGTCGGCAAGGGCGTGACGCTAACCTCGCAGTACTTCGTCGAAAAGATCGACGGCGATGCCGTGGAGGTGTACGACGTCTGGGGTGGGCCGCGCCGGAGCGTCACCGTTGACACGGTCGTGCTCGCCCAGTTCAAGGACCCCAACGACGCACTCTGGCAGTCGATTCGCCACAATGGATTCAAAGAAGTGCACAGGATTGGCGACTGCGTCGCGCCGCGGAAGCCCGCAGCCGTCGTCTACGAGGGCGAGCAACTCGGGCGCGAAATCTAGGCCACGCACGGATTCAGATACGCAGGAGGAACGGTATGACGCAGGTGCAGGAAGGAGTGGACGTCCGGACGGTCGAGGCCGAGCCGCTGACGCTCGAGGGTTTCGCCCCCTACGGGGACGTGATCGGCCCCGACGGGCGGGAGCGGTTGCCCATCAACCTCTACGGTGGCACGATCGACGCGTACAGCATTCCGGTCGTCGCGGACGAGCCGTTCGAGTTCCTCGTCAACCGGCTCCGCTACCGAGGGTTCAGGATCCACAACCTCGAGCGCCACAGCGGGCTGTCACAGGCGTTCCTCCCAATGGACGGCGCGCCGTTCGTCCAGGTCGTCGCTGCCGCCGACGCGACGCTCGAGAACGATGTGCCGGCCCCCGACGAGGTGAAGGCGTTCATCGTGCCCGGTAATCGCGGCGTTCAGATCAACACGAACGTCTGGCACGAGCCGCCATTTCCCCTGCAGGCCGAGCAACTCATGATCGTCACGAGTCACCAGTCGCTGACCAAGGGGTTGCAGGCGAAGGTAGACGCGAGCCAGGAGATCGGCCAACTCGATGTCGACAAGCGGAACATCACCGACCGCACCGGCTATGAGCTGCGCGTCAACCTGACATAGCTTGCAATAGCAACAGCAGAACACGAGATCGCGCCCCTCGCTGGCGCACGAAAGAAGGAGTCGGTCATGGCCACAGTGGACGCCGGAGTCGAGGTCAAGTACCTCACCGTTGAGCCTCTGACCAACGAGGCGTTCGCTCCGTTCGGCGACGTTCTCTCGGTCGAAGGGCGCGAGCGGCTGCCGATCGATCTCTACGAAGGCGTGGACGTGTTCCGTGCCGACTTCGAGACCTCACGTCCGATGGAGTTCCTGCTCACCCGGAACAAGGTGCGCCCGTTTCACGTCAGGTTCCTCGAGCGCCACATGGAGCTGACGCAGGCGTTCATTTCGCTCGGCGGCAGATCCTTCGTCCAGGTCGTCGCGGCGCCAGGCGCCCGCCTCGAGAACGACGTGCCCGCCTTCGATGAGATCAAGGCGTTCATGGTGCCGGGCGATGTCGCCACGAACATGTACCGCGGAACATGGCACGAGCCCCCGTTCGGCCTCGTCGACGACCAGTGCTTCCTCTACACGAGTCACGCCGACCTCACCGAGGGCCTCGGCGCGGACCGCAACGCGAAGGACAGCATCGGCGAGAAGGACGTCGACAAACGGAGTATCACGGAGCACGCTGGCTACGAGCTCCGGATCGCGCTGCCCTAGCGCTTCCCCCGTCCCCGTCGTAGCCGGGACTTATTGACCTGCGCTTGGTGCGCGCTCCGGGGAGGGAGGCGCACCGACACCTCTTCAAGACAAGCTGCGACAATGCAGCGATGCGCTTGGTGCTGTCCGTCTGCGGGCTCTCGCTCGCGCTTGCCGTAACCGTGGCCGCCTGCGGCGGCGGCGATGGCGAGAGCATCGATTCTGCGTCGCCGGAACCACCGCCCGCGGCCGCCGAGGCGTCCGGCGAGACAGGTGGCGCCGAGGGGACAGCGCCGGAACCGGGTGGCGATGCGCCCACGGAAACGGCTGCGACCAGCGAGGCGACCGATCCCCCTGCCGAAGGCGGGCTCTATGGCGAGCTCGTGACGTGCGAGCTCGAGACCGTTCCGTCGCAGGTCCCGCTCGATGGCGGCATCGTTCATGTCGACCGGCTGCCGGATGGTTTCGTCTACAACAGTACTCCCGCCAGTCAGGGGCCACACGGTGACGACTGGCTGCGGTGGGGCATCTACGAGGAGCCGGTGCCGGAACTCAACGTCGTCCACAATCTCGAGCACGGTGGCATCACCGTCCAGTATGGGCCTGAGGTGCCGGACGAGTCGGTGGCCGCAGTCGCGGCGTGGTATCTCGAGGATCCGAACGCGGTACTCGTCGCACCGTATGAGGGGCTCGGAGCCGACATAGCGCTCGCGGCCTGGACGGTAGACGACATCGACCAGGGTGCCGATGCTGTGTACCGATCCTCGGAGGGGAATGTCTTGCGCTGCACTGGCTTCGACGAGCGGGCGTTCTCGGAGTTCCGCGAGGGCTTTCGGGGCCGCGCGCCGGAGCGCGTGCCGATCGACCAGATGCCTCCGGGTTCCTAGGACCTGGGGTCGGCACAGGTCGCCTCTGCACGTGCCTCCTCAATCGTTGACACACCGGGCGTACGTGGCGCGCGAGCCCGGCAAGCCAGGTCAGGTCGAGACGGTCACGCTCGACCCGCCGCGGCCACGAGAGGTACGGGTCAAGGTGGCCTCGGCCGGGGTATGCCATTCGGACCTCCACCTGCTCGACGGGCACCTGGACGCGGACAACGTCCCCGTCGTCCCGGGCCACGAAGGGGCCGGCATTGTCGATGCCCTCGGCGATGGCGTGCGCGACTGGGTTGTCGGCGATCGCGTGTCGCTCTGCTTCATCCCGGCGTGCGGACGTTGCCCCACGTGTGAAGCCGGACAGGAGAATCGGTGCGAGCCTGGCCTGCAGGCCTCCTTCGCTAGTCGGTTGCTCGACGGTACGTCGCGCGCGCGCGACGCGGAGGGGTCAGAGCTCAAACAGTTTCTCGCCGTAGGCTGTTTCGGCGAGTACACGGTGGTGCCGGAGCAGGGTCTCGTCCGGCTGCCGGACGGCGTCCCACTCTGGCAGGCTGCTCTGATCGGCTGTGCCGTCGTCACGGGTGTCGGCGCGGTGCGCAACGCTGCCGGCGTTAGGCCGGGCGACTCGGTATGTGTGGTCGGCTGCGGCGGGGTTGGCCTGCAGGTGATCGATGGCGCGCGATTGGCCGGCGCCGACCCGATCGTCGCGGTCGATCGCTCCGAGTCGAAGCTCTCGGTCGCTCGCGCGCACGGAGCGACCCATGGAATCGTCGGCGGTGGAACCCGGCCAGGGCGTGAGGTGCGCGAGCTCACGGGTGGCGGCGTCGATCACGCGTTCGAGGTCGTCGGGCGCACGGACACGATCCGCGTCGCCTGGGATGCGCTGAAGCCTGGAGGAGGCGCTGTCGTCGTCGGTCTCGCACCGAGGGGTACCGACGCCGTGTTGCCCGCGCTCGAGTTTCTCACTGCTGAGAAGGCGATTAGGGGCTCCTTCTACGGGTCCGGGCGGCCGCGTCAGGAGATCGCCGAACTGGCTCAGCTCTCCCTCGACGGCGCCATCGACCTCGGCCGCACCATCTCGCATCGCGCGCCTCTCGAGGACCTCGAGCCGGCACTCCAGCGCATGCGAGACGGCGTAGGATCACGGACGGTTCTGATTCTCGACCCCGAGCTAGCCGGCGCGCTGCCGCAGCCGGCCTGACCGTCGTCACGTTGCTGGCGTCATACCTGGAGGCCGTGCCATGTCGAACGTCTCACCGCTCATGCTGCAGATCGCCTACACGCCGCGGGAGGACTCGAACGACCGCGGCTACGAGGAGTGGCTGCGCGAGATCGACATGCCTTTCTTCAACAGCGTGGAGGGCGTCATCGAGTACTCCAACTGGAAGATCGTTGACTCCCCGGTCGGGACGTGTCCGTTTACGCACTTCGACCTGATGTTCATCGACCCGGACGTCGGGCCCGACAAGGTGCTCGGCAATCCGACTCTCCAGGAGTTCGCGTCCGGCTGGAACGACCTCTGGGGTACGCATCCCGAAGGAACGTTCGCGGACTCGGGCGTCGAGATGTATCGGTGCCGAGTCATCGCCGAGCCGCCTGTCACGACCCGGACCAGGCACGTTGCCTTCATTACGAACACGCCGCGCGCGGATGCACACGAGCGGGGCTACGACGAGTGGCTCCGCGGGGTCGACAATCCGTTCCTGAACAGCGTCCCCGAGATCCTGAGCTACACGAACTGGCGTGTCGATGCCGCGGAGGTGGGGACGATCCGCTACACGGACTACGACCTGATGGACATCGCAGGTCTCGACGGCTGGGAAGCGATGGTTTCCAACCAGGAGATGAGCGATTTCGCGCTCGGTTGGATCAAGGAATGGGGACAGGCCCCGGACGGTGAGATGGCGGACAACTTCCAGGTCAACGTTGCTGAACTGATTGCGAGCCCATAGCTACCGGAGCGGCCAGGCTCGTAGCCGGGGCGCGCGCAGCATGGATCATCCAGACCCCAGCCACCGCGCAGGCGACCGCGAGCCCCGCGAACGTCCAGGTGACGCCCACGGCGTTCGCGACGCGTTCGCTGCCAATCGGGCCCGCAGCGTTAGCGAGTCCGGACGCGACCATGAGCGCCCCGTTGGCAGCACCGAGCCCGACACCCATTGCCGTAGCGCCAAGCGCGCCGAGCGGGAAGGCCACGGTGAAGCAGAGCCCGAGCGCGATCCCGCGGGCGATCGTTCCGGCTGCCTGCATCGCCGTTGCAGAAGAGGCCGCTAACGGCATCAGGGTCAGGGCGATCAACAATCCCGCGACGCCAGCGGTCTGCAGGTTGACGATGCGGTCCGCGTTCCGAACCGCGATGAGCGACGAGATGACGTAGAGAACGCCCCCCGCCGAGAGGATCGCGCCAATCGCGCTGGCAGACAGCCCGTTCTCGTCCAGCTGGAGCGGGACGAGAACGTTGACCATGACGTCGACAAGGACCCCCAGGAACAGGAGAATGAACGCTGCGAGCACGACCGTCGAGCGGACGACTCGAACGAGCTCGCGTGGCGATGGCTGCTCGTGACGCTCACGGTCGCCCGCGGGCGAGAGGGCGAGCCAGACCAGGCTCAAGCCGCTCAGCCCGGCGAGAACTGCGTACGCGAGGCCGGTCCCTCCGATGTCTGTGAGCGAGCCCGCCAGGTAGGGCCCGATGAGCACGCTCGTCGCCGCTATCGGTATGACGCCCGCGATCGCGCGCGGGCGATCCCTCGGTGCAACGGACAACACTGTCCACGCGATCCCGGCGGTCAGCATCCCAGTGAAGGCCAGGCCGAACAACATCCGGAAGGCCATCAGCGACCAGAAGTCTGTCGCGACGGCGTGACCGACCGACGACACGACGATCAGCGTGGCCGCCGCGACGGCCACGCGGTGCCGACCGATCCTGTCGGCGAAGAAGCCGAGCGGTAACGCTGCGAACAGCATCATCAGGCCCGCGCCCGTGAACAGCAGGCTCGTCTCGAACTTCGTGAGCCCCAGGTCGTCGCGGAAGGTCGGCGCCAGGGCGAAGAACGCCACGAGGTTGATGTTGGCCGTGACGATGAAGAAGTACCCGGCCGCGATCGGGCGCTTCGAAAACGAGCGCAAGCGCCGGAGCTGCTCGCTGACGGCGATCAGGCTAGGCCCTGACGAGCGCGCGCTCTACGGCATCACCGTGCGCGTGGCCGATGCCGGAGATCTCTTCGCGCGAACGTCCGAACAGCGGCTGCGCGATCGGGACGACAGGCGTATCCGGCACGCAGACCACGCGCGCCGTCTCGTCGACGATCGCCTCGAGCGCGCCGTTCAGGATGAGGACGCAGGGCACGCCTCGCCTCTCGGCGGCGATCGCGTCGCGCATACTGCGCGACGAGCAGGTCGCTCAGTCGCCCGCGGCGATCACCAGGGCCGCGTACTCGTCGGCCATCTGCTCGGCCCAGATATCCGGGGGATTCGGCGTGAGCTGAGGGCGGGAGACCCGTGAGAAGCTCGTTCCCTCGAAGCGGGAGGTCAGGTACCGCTCGACGCCATCGAGCAGGCCCTGTCCCCAGTGTCCGCTCGGGTTGAGCATGCCGTCGACGAGCCCGATGCGAGCACCGTCGAGGTTGGCGGGACGCTCTGCTTTCGCGACGCGCTGTGCGGCCGGTGCGGTCGGGTCGATCAGGGTTTGGTCACTCATTGGCCGCTCACGTGATTCTAGAGCTCGATCGCGCGCGTCACACTGCCGGCGATCTCGCCGAACACGATTGACGTGTAGCCGCCGTAGGGACCGCCGGCCACCGTGATCGTCACGCGGTCCGCGCTCTCGACGAGCGGAATCATGTCGTCCGGGTCCGATTCATCGAGCCAGGCCGGCCGGAGAACGTCGTCAGCGAATGCGTAGAGGCCACGATTGTCGAGGTCGCCGGCGCGGATTCGAGCGTTGTCGAAGAGGTACTGGCGCGCGTCGTC
>JAUVPB010000280.1 GCA_030598925.1 Actinomycetes bacterium | reverse complement strand
GTCGCTCGATCCGGCCTGCGCCGCGTAGACGGAAGCTGACCAGCTCGATGCCGGCCTCGCGGTAGGCGGACTCCTCGCCGTAGCGCTCTCGGTAGAGGCGCTCGAAGAGCTCGACCGTCTGCTCGAGCAGCTCGTGCGTGATCGGTGCTGTTCCTTGCACCGGCACGGTCATGATGTGGACCTGCCGGCGGTAGCGCATGTCGATCGACCGAGCGAGCCCTATGTCGGAGCCCGCGAACCCCTCATCGGCGAGCTGAGCGCTGACCCGAGACTCGAGCTCACTGAAGATTCCGGCTACATCGTCGGTCTCGGGAGGCCAATGCAGCGGGCTCGTGATCTGGTCCTCGTGTGCGACGTCGGAGGTGACCAGGCCGTATGCGCCCTGCACCGATGCAGAGTGGGGAACGACGATCTGCTCAACGCCGAGCTCGTCTCCGTACGCGGCGACGTGCATCCCTGCTGTTCCTCCGAGCGAGAACAGTGAGAAGCGTCGAGGGTCGAGCCCGCGCTGCACGGTCGTGCGATGGAGCAGGTCGTGGATGAGGCTGTTCGCGAGCCGGTACATGGACGCGGCTGCCTCCACGAGCGGTCGACCGAGCGGCTTCGCCACCTTCTCCTCCACGAGCTCGCGAGCGCGGTCTAGGTCAAGGGTCGCGCGCCCTCCAAGGAAGAAGTCGGGTTCGAGGTATCCGAGCACAGCGTCGATGTCCGTCAAGGTCGGCTCATCGCCGCCGTGTCCGTAACAGACGGGCCCGGGGAACGAGCCAGCACTCTGCGGACCGATTCGCGGCGTGCCGGTCCGTTCGTCGATCGAGACGATGCTGCCACCCGCGAGACCCAGCGATACGACGTCCATCTTCGGCAGCGCGTAGTGGTAGCGGAGCACCATCGACTCCCGCTGGTACTCGATGCGGCCCTCGCGGACGACGCCGACCTTGAACGTCGTGCCGCCCATGTCGGCGGCAATGATGTCGCTCGTTCCGATGCGCTCGCCCAGATCGCGGGAGCCGACGAGCCCGCTGACCGGACCCGACTCGATCATGCCGACCGGCCGTCGCGCGGCCTCGTCCAGCGGTAGCAGACCTCCGTGCGCCTGCATCACGAGCAGGGTTCCGCCGAATCCGTTGTCGGTCAGGCGGTCGCGGAGGTTGTCGAGATACCGACCGACGACAGGACCGAGCCGTGCATTCAGTGAGACAGTCGACGTTCGCTCGTACTCGCCAACGACCGGCGCGATCTCGTGTGAGAGCGTGAGGAACAAGTCCGGCGCCACCTCCTTCGCGATCTCAGCGACGCGCCGCTCGGCATCGGGTCGTGCGAACGACCAGAGCAGGCAGATGCCCAGTGCGTCAAGGTTGGCTATCGGCAGCGAGCGGATCGCCTGCTCGATGTCGGCATCGTCGGCTTCGACGATGACCGCACCCCTCGCGTCGGTCCGCTCGCGGATCCCGCGGATCAGCGTGCGCGGGATGATCGGTGGCAGCTTGTCGGTCTCCACCGGGTTGCGCTTTTCGTCCTCGGTCAGGCCGGACCAGCGGCCGTAGCCGCCACGCGTCGCAAACAGGGTGTCCTCGAAGCCACGATTCGTGATCACCGCGGCCGGCGCGAGCGTCCCGTCGACGACAGCGTTCTCAGCAACCGTCGTCGAGTGTAGGAAGAGCCTCGTGCGTGCGAGCAGATCGCGCACGGTTAGCCCTCGCACATCCGCCGCGAGCTGGAGAACATCGAGGATTCCCGTAGAGAAGTCCGGTGGCGTCGAGAACGTCTTCGCCAGCGTCGACACCCCGTCAGAGTCCATCACCACACAGTCCGTGCAGGTTCCGCCGATGTCGATCGCGGCCACCAGGTCGGCGGAACTCATGTCTCACCCCCTGCCTCGAGCGCACGCAGCGCCCGTTTGTCCACCTTGCCCGACGCGGTCTTCGGAAGCTCGTCAACGAACGTGACCGCACGTGGCGACTTGTGGGGCGAGAGCCGCTCTCGAACGAACTCGATCAGAGCGGGCTCGTCAGGCTCCGAGTTGTCGGGCTCAGCCGCAGCGCCGCTCCGGACGACGAAGGCATGAGGCGATACGAGTCCGTCTGCCTCGACCCCGATGACCGCGCAGTCGCCGATCGCCGGATGCTCCCGCATGCACGTCTCGATCTCGAGCGGCGCGACCCAGATACCGCCGACCTTCATCAGGTCGTCGGCTCGACCGCGGTAGAAGAGGTAGCCGTCGGCGTCCTGCATGAAGAGGTCGCCCGTTCGCACGCGATCGCCTGCGAACGTTTGCTTGGACTTCTGATGATCCCCCCAGTAGAGAAGCGCCGCGCTCTCTCCCTCCACCCACAACTCGCCGGGTTCCCCGTTCGGCACCTCGTGTCCGTCGGTGTCCAGCAGGCGCGCGACGTACCCGGGCACGACGAGTCCGGCGCTGCCCGCTCGCACGCGCCCGGGGGAGTTCGAGACGTAGATGTGGTACAGCTCCGAGGAGCCGATTCCTTCGACCACCCCGACCCCGAACGTGTCGAGCCAGCGCTCGTGCAGTGCCTTCGGCAGCGCTTCGCCCGAGGACACGACGAGCCGGAGCGACGACAGGTCACGCGCGTCGGCATCGGGCTCGGCGAGCATCGCGCGCATCATCGTCGGCACCTGGACGAGGATCGTCGGGCGGTGGCGCTCGATGAGCTCGAACATCCGCGCCGGCGTGCTGCGGTCGGGAAAGACGACGCCTGTCCCGCCAACGCCGAAGTTGAAGAGCGCCGTCAGGTCTCTCGCGTAACCAAAGAACAGCTTCGGGACTGGCAGAACCGTATCGGCCGCCGCTACGTCGAGTACCCCGACGGCGTAGTGATCGAACGAGATCAGAGGGTCGTGGTGGCAGTGCACCGCGGCCTTGGGGGCCCCCGTCGAGCCCGTCGTGAACTTCCACAGCGCGATATCGTCGCGGGTGGTCGGTGCCGGGTCTAGCCGGTCGCTCGAGGCGCCGGCAAGCTCGGCAAGCGAGACCTCGCCGTCGCCGAGCTCCGAGGCCGTGCCGGCAACCACAATCGTGTGGAGCGACGGGCACCTTTTGCGGATCTCTCGAAGCTTGAACAGCGTCGAGTCGTCTGCGATCGCGACGCCGGCACGCGTGTAGTTGAGGTAGTAGAGGTAGTCCTTCGCGTGGAGGAAGGTGTAGACCTCGGCGACGACGGCGCCGATCTTGAGCGTCCCGAACCAGCTCGCGACGAAGTCGGGACCGTCCGCCAACGCAAGTAGCACTCGCTCCTCCGGTCGGACACCGAGGTCGC
>JAUVPB010000140.1 GCA_030598925.1 Actinomycetes bacterium | reverse complement strand
CCGGAGTCGTCGCGACCGTCCCAGCTCAGCCGCTGGACGCCACGAGCGAGGCGCTCGTCCTCAACCAGGACACGGACCACCGCGTCGCGCGCATCAACTATCGCCGCCGTAACACGATCCGCCCGCCGGAGCCTGAACGCGAGCTCGGCCGTCTCCTGCGGACATTCACATACGGGCGAGAACACCCGGTTGCGTACTACCACCTCACCGTCGGGCCCGACGAACTGGGGGCGAGCGACCGCAGCCGTTTCGAGCTTCAGCGATTCCGTGATCGCAAACGCCGCCGCCGTTCCGCCGACCACGAGCAGGAAAAGCAGCACAAGGAGAACCCGCGGCACGACGTCGCCGATTCTATGGGTGCCCTAGAACGCACCCACGAGCTTCAAGCCCGAGAGGAGGAGAACAACGCCGAGCGCGAGCCGGATCACCGGCTCGGGTAAGCGAACCGTCAGCTGGCTTCCGGCCAGGATTCCTGGAATCGACCCGAGCGCGAGCCAGGCCGTCGCCCCGAGGTCGACGTTGCCGCCGACGAGGTGTGCGAGTCCTGCGGCCCAGAGCAGCAGAGCGGCGTGGAACAGGTCCGTTCCGACGACCTTCGGGGCAGTAAGCGGAAAGAGCATGATCAGCGCCAGGCCGAAGAAGGTGCCGCTGCCGACCGAGGTCAGTCCGAGCACGAAGCCGCCGAGTATGCCGATAGTCACAGCGAGCATGCGATCGCGTTGTGTCAGCACGTACGGGCGGTCGTCGCCCGTCTGGCCGAGGAAGATCGTCTTGGCCAGCAGGCCGACGGCGGCGAACACCAGTGCAATGCCCAGCACGATCGTCGCGACATCGTCGATGTCGTCCCCGTAACGCCGCTGGAGCGCGTCGATCATCGCGACCCCTCCGATCGACGCCGGGATCGAGCCGAGGGCGAACCAGAACACCAGCCGAGCGTGTACGTGGCCGAGCACTCGGTGCCGCCACGCGCCGATCGTCTTGAAGATCGCGCCGTGAAAGATGTCGGTGCCAACCGCGGTGACGGGCGGGAAGTCGAATCCGAGCACCAGCACCGGAGTCATGAGGGAGCCACCGCCCATCCCGGTCATGCCGACGAGAAGTCCGATGCCGAAACCCGTCAGGGTGAGCTGCCAGCTCACAACGACTCGCCGCTATCCAGGTGCTCGTGTAACGCTGACGTCTTCGCCGACCTAGCCGATGTCCTACGCCCGCTCACCTTGGGCGAGGTTACGTGTGGCGGTGGACCGCCTTCGAGCGACTCACGCCCCTCGGTACGCGGCCACGAGAGCCTCTGCGACCTCACTCCGTGTGAACTCCGCCGGAGGGAGCTCGCCGGCAGTCAACATCTCGCGCACCTTCGTTCCCGAGAGAAACACGCGCTGATCGGCGCCGTGCGGACATGACTTCGCTGTCCCCATCGCCTCGCACGCGTTGCACCAGAATGAATGCTCGAAGAACACCGGCTCGATCTCGAGCTCAGACGAGCTGAAGTCGTCGAAGATCAGCTGCGCGTCGTACGAGCCATAGTAGTCGCCAACACCAGCGTGATCGCGCCCGACGATGAAGTGCGAGCAGCCGTAGTTCTTGCGACAGATCGCGTGCCAGATCGCCTCCCGCGGACCGGCGTAGCGCATAGCGGCCGGGAACGCCGTCAGCAGCACCCGATCGTCGGGGTAGTAGCCGTCCATCAGGATGCGGTAGCACGCGACGCGAACGTCGACCGGCACGTCGTCCGCCTTGGTAGCACCAACGAGCGGATGGAGCAGCAGGCCATCCACCGTCTCGAGCGCGCACTTCGTCAGGTACTCGTGCGCCCGGTGAATCGGGTTTCTCGTCTGGAAGCCGACGACCCTCGACCAGCCACGCTCCGAGAAGGCCGCGCGTGTCTCAGCCGGGTCCTTGGCCAACTCGGGAAACGGCGGCTCCTGACGCTCGAACACAGTCACCTCGCCAGCGACGTACTGACCGTGCTGCTCGTAGAGTCGTGCGACGCCCGGATGCGCCGTTTCAGTCGTACGGAAGCACTGCGCAGCCTCTCGCTCCTTGTCATACCCGAAGACCTCGGCGACATCCATCACCGCGAGAACGGCTCCGCTCTGGTCCGTCAGTGTGATCCGGTCACCCTTCGGCGCCTCTGCCACGGCCAGACACACGGGCAGGGCCCATGGCATGCCGTCAGCCAGGCGCATCTCCTCGACGACGCGCTCGTAGTCGGCATGGCCCATGAAGCCGGTGAGCGGTGAGAGCGCCCCGGACGCGAGCATGTCGAGATCGGCCAGCTCCCGCTCGGTCAAGGCAACTGCCTCGAGCCCGTCGACGCCCTCGGGCCGTTCGCCCCGACGATCGACCAGCGCACCTCCATGCGGCGCTATCAGCCCGCTCATGCGCTCACCCTGGCCGGAATCAGACCCAGCTCCTCGAGGCGCGCGACGATCAGACGTCCGCTCTCCTCAGGTGTGTGCTCCTCGGTGTTGATCACAAGCTCGGGGTCGACCGGTGCCTCGTACGGGTCGGAGACGCCCGTGAACTCCTTGATCTCACCCGCAAAGGCTTTTGCGTACAGGCCCTTGACGTCTCGACGTGCACATTCCTCGACCGAGGCGTGAACGTGGATCTCGACGAAAGGCCCGAAGGGCTCGACCAGCTCGCGCGCCGCGTTCCGCGTGGCCTCGTAGGGAGAGATCGCTGCCACGATCACAGCCGCGCCGTAGCGAGTCAGTCGCGACGCAACCCACCCGATCCGACCGATGTTCGTGTCGCGATCCTCCTTCGAGAAACCGAGGCCCTTCGAAAGATGCGTGCGTACGACGTCGCCGTCCAGGTACTCGACGATCTTGCCGCGCTCCTCGAGCGCCGGCCCGACCTCGTGCGCGATCGTTGTCTTGCCAGAGCCCGAAAGCCCCGTAAACCACAGCGTGATCCCGCCGCCCGCAACCCGTTCCGACTCAGGGTGCTCGGTGGGATGGATGTTGTCGCTCATCGTCAGTCCTCTCGGTCGTCGTCAAAACTCGCCGGGCACGACGGTTCGGTCGTCGGCGCCGGGTCGGAAAGCCAGGTTGGCCACGCCGTCCTCGTTCGAGAGGGGCGCGGGCGCTGCAGAGAGTCTAGGCATCGGCGAGCACCGCCCGCACTGCTGTCGATAATCGCTAGGTGCACGTTTTGTTTGTCCATCGCAACTTTCCTGCGCACTTCGGGCACATCGCGGCCTATCTCGCGCGGGAGCTTGGCTGGGAGTGCACGTTCGTCTCGGAAGCCGACCCGAGCTCGGTGGCCGATATTGCGCAGCTCCAGTACACGCCTCAGGGAGGCGCGACAGAGCGAAGTCACTACTTCTCCCGCACGTTCGAGAACGCGATCGCCCATGCGGCTGGCGTGCACCGAGTGTGCGCGCAGATCCCCGGCTCGCGGGCACCCGACCTGATCGTCGGACACTCGGGCTTCGGCTCGACCCTCCTGCTGCCGGAGCTGTTCCCGCAGGCGCCCATCGTCAACCTCTTCGAGTACTTCTACCGACCGCACGATTCAGACCTGGACTTCCGACCGGACTACCCGCCGCTCGAGGAGGACGTCCTTCGTTCACGCGCCCGCAACGCGATGATCATGCTCGACCTCGAACAATGCAGTGTGGGGTACTCCCCGACGCAGTTCCAGCGCGATCTCTTCCCGAAGGCGTACGCCAGCGAGATCGAGGTCGTCCACGACGGCATCGATACGGCGTTCTGGAGGCGCCAGCCGGATGGATCGGCTCTCCGTAATCGCCTGGGCCTGAAGGAGTCGGACAGGGTCGTGACCTACTGTGCGCGCGGCCTCGAGTCGATGCGCGGCTTCGACCTGTTCATGCGCGCGGCTCGCACCGTCTACGAGGCGGACGACAATGCGCGCTTCGTTGTTGTCGGCTCCGACTCGGTGTCCTACGGCGGCGACCTCCGATTCACCGGCGGTCGCTCGTTCCGCGAGCACGTGCTCGACGAGTACGACTACGACCTGAGCCGTTTTCGCTTCCTCGGTACCGTCACGCCTCAGGTGCTCGCTCAGGTGTTCAGCCTGAGCGACGCCCATGTGTATCTCACGGTCCCGTTCGTCCTCTCGTGGTCGATGCTGAACGCGATGGCCTGCGAATGTGCCATTGTCGGCTCGAGGACAGCCCCGGTGGGCGAGGTGATTGTCGACGGCGAGAACGGTGTCCTCTGCGACTTCTTCGACACGGAGTCGATCGCGGCCGAAGTCTGTCGCCTGCTCGCCGACCCGGACGAGCGGACGAGGCTCAGCGAGGGCGCGCTCGCGACCGTTCGCGACCGCTACTCACTCGACGTGACCCTACCCCGCATGCTCGAGCTCTACGAGCGCGCCGCTGCGGCGACTTGAGCAGCCAGATCAGCGTACGAACCGGTGCGCAGGGCACGGAACTCCGGAGGGCGGGCTCGTCCACCGCGCGCTTGAGGGAGACGCGCCACGCGAACGGGGGATAGCGACTTCAAGCCCGCTCAGCGGAGCGTCGACGTACCTTCATAGATGGCACGCACCGCTCGCCTCCTTGGACTGCTCGTGCCTGCTTGCGCCTTGGCGTTTCTCGGCCTGGCCGGCGCCGCGCAAGCCGACTCCACGCTGACCCAGAGCGGCAGCACGGTGACCTTCACGGCGGGAGCCGGAGAGCTCAACTCGCTCACGATCCGAGTCAACGCTCCGAACATCGAGTTTCAGGGCATCCAGGACATCAACGAGAGCATCGGGTTCTGCACCGGTAGCGGCACGACTCTCGTGCGTTGCGGGGACACCAGCGTGTCGGCGATTGTGATCGACCTCGGAGACGACAACGACGCGCTCACGATCGAGTCCATCGACGATCCGCTAACCTCCGTCGACCTCGGGCCGGGCAACGACACGTTCACGATCGAAGCGACCAGCGCCCCGATCTCCGTCGACGCTGGCGTAGGCGCCGACACGATCGTTCTCGGCACCGTCGCTCCCCCAATCAGGGTCGACGGCATTCTCGCCCCGCTCACGCTCGACGGCGGCTCCGGTCTGGACAGTCTCGTCGTCAACGACACACAGAGCAGCTCCGACAACATCGTGACTGTCTCGTCGAGCTCGATTGGAGCCGCACTCGGCGACTCATTTTTCGGCACCAACGGGCAGGCGACGTACAGCCAGATCGAGACGGTCTCGGTAACGGCGGGCGTCGGCGACAGCTTGATCAAGGTCCTGAGCTCCTCGAGCGCGGCGAGCACCACCCTCGACGCCGGGCCCGGCGATGACCTGTTTCAGCTGTCGTCGAACGGAACCGGATCGACCGGCGATCTTGACGGTCTTCTCGGCCCGCTCTCGCTCCTCGGAGGAACCGGCGATAACATCCTGATCGCCTCGGACGCCGACGCAACAAGCGGCAACACGGCGACGATCAGCGGAGCGTCGATCGCCGGACTCGCTCCCGTCTCGATCCTCTACTCGACTACCGGCACGTTCGCGGGCGGGTTCGTGATCCGGGGTTCGGGCCACGACGACACGTTCTCGGTCACGGGAACAGTCGCGGGTGGGACGACAGACATCCGTACGCTCGCCGGCAACGACACCGTCCTCGTATCCTCGAACGGCAGCGGGACCTCAGGAGACCTCTCGACCATTCTCGGCGGCCTCGCACTCGATCTCGGCGCCGGAGTAAACACGCTCGCCATCAGCGACGCTGGCGATGCGGTGCCCGGCGCGAACGCGAACGTGAGCATGTCTCCGACATCGATCACGGGCCTGGCGGGGCCCGGGGATGCGTCCGGGATCACGATCGCGACCTCCGGCGGAACCATGGCTGGCCTCACGGTCGTTGGCTCGACCAGCGCCAGCACCCCCGAGGGCTACACGATCGGGGACGTGCCGGGGCCGCTGACCCTCTTCGCCGGTGCGGGCAACGACACCGTCACACTGCAGGGCGCGGCTCACACGGTCGTGCTCCTGGCGGGCGACGGCAACGACGCTGTCAGCCTCGGAAGCCCCGGGGGCACGCTCGACGGCATCGCAGCTCCGGTCTCCATCGACGGCGGCAACGGGTATGACTCGGTCCTCCTCGACGACAGCGCCGATCCCTCGGCGGACATCGTGGGTGTCACTCCCGCAACCGTAGGTTCAGAGCCTGGCAACAGCCTGCTGGGACCAGGCGCCACCTTTAGCCATTCCGCAATCGAGCAACTGACTCTGAACCTCGGAACGGGAAGCGACTCAGTCACGATCGGGGCGACCGCCTCAGGTACAGCAACCTCGGTCAACGCCGGAGCGGGCGATGACTTCCTCTTCGTTCCGGGCGCATCGGCGAATCTCGACTCTATTCTGAGTCCGCTGGCGCTGGACGGCGGACCCGGCTTCAACTCGCTCGTTCTCGACGATTCCAACGACAGCACCGGCGATACGGTGACGATGACGGCGAGCACCGTCGGCCAGGATCCGGGCGACACGCTCTTCGGTCCAGGCGGCTCCCTCACGTATGGCAGCTTCACGCTTCTCGCACTAAGCCTCGGCACCGGAGATGACCATGTACTCATCGAGGGATCGCCAGCCGGGAGCATCGCGACCGGCGCCGGGAAGGACACGGTGGAACTCGCCGACCTCGCAGCGCTGACGGGAACCGTCGACGCAGGGCCGGGCTCCGACACCCTGAGTTATCAGGGTGTGGCGGCGCCGATCACCGTCGCGCTGGGTGTTGGCGCAGCGCACGGCACCAGCGGTGTCGAGGGCTTCGAGAACGTCGTCGGCGGAAGTGGGGCTGACACGCTCACCGGACTCGACGAGGCTCGTTCGCGCCTCGCCGGCGGGCCCGGCAAGGACACGCTGCGGGGTGGAACGGGCAACGACCACCTCGACGGCGGCGCGGGCAACGACCGACTCGACGGGGGAAGGGGAAACGACACGTATGCGATAGGCGCGGGCAACGACCGGATCGTCGACGTGGCGGGAAAGGATGCGGTCGACTTCTCGAACGCACGCAAGGGAGTGAAAATCGATCTCTCGAAGACCGGCAAGAAACGCCAGCGGCTAGGCAAAGGCGTCGGTTCGGTGCGTCTCCAGGCCGCGATCGAGAACGCGGTCGGAAGCGATTTCGGTGACCGCATCATCGGTAACGGCCTGCGCAATGTCCTCAAGGGCGGCGGCGGAAAGGACGCCCTCACAGGCGCCGCTGGGAACGACACGCTCATCGGTGGCGCTGGCATCGACCGCGTCGTCGAGGCGGCGGACAAGAACTTCAAGCTCACGCCCAAGCGGTTGACCGGACGCGGAATCGACCGTCTCCGAAGCATCGAGCGCGCGACGCTCGAAGGCGGGCGAAGCAACAACATCCTGTTCGCATCGGCATTCAAGGGCCGAGTGATCCTCCGCGGCGGCGGCGGCGACGACCGGCTGACGGGGGGTCGCCGAGCAGACCTCCTCGTCGGTGGGGATGGCGACGACATCCTCACGGGCGGCAACGGCAAGGACCAACTCATCGCCGGCT
>JAUVPB010000307.1 GCA_030598925.1 Actinomycetes bacterium | reverse complement strand
GCGCATCGTGCCCGTCGACGACGGCCAGCGCGGGCAACTCGACAGCTACGTCGGGGTGCGCCTGTCCCTGCGTTGCACCCGAGCGGAGCTTGGGTAGATAGAAGTGCAGGAACTCCATCGCGTGAGTCCAGGCCTCGAGCTCGTCGGGGGCGATCGTCAGGGGTGCGGTGGCAGCGTGCACGTTTGGCCCTCCAGGCTACAAGCGACCTGTCTCGAGGCAGCTTCTAGCGTACGGCGCACCTGCGCAAGCGGACGCCTATGCTGCCTCGACTACTGCACCCATGGTCGCCGCCACGCGGTCGCACCATCGCGATTCGCGCGCGGCGTCCCGAACGGGAGGAGGCCTGAGCCGTGTATCCAGCCGCGTTCGAGTATCAGGCGCCGAGCACCGTCGAGGAGGCGATCTCGCTGCTCGAGGAGCATGGCGACGAGGCGAAGCTGATCGCCGGCGGGCAGAGCCTGATCCCGCTGATGAAGCTCCGCTTCGCCACGCCGCAGCTCCTCGTTGACATCGGTCGAATTCCCGACCTCGACACCATGCAACAGGAGGATGGCGGCCTGCATATCGGCGCGCGCGTGAGCCACAAGACATGTGAGCGCTCGAAGACCAGCGCGGGTCGTTTCGGGATCATCGCCGATGCGGCGAAGGTGATCTCGGATCCGATTGTGCGCAACCGAGGCACGGTTGTGGGTTCGCTGGTTCACGCCGATCCCCAGGGCGACTGGGGAGCAGTGATGCTCGCGCTGCGCGCCGAGGTCGTTGCGCAGGGCCCGTCGGGCTCCCGCTCGATTCCAATCGACGAGTTCTTCGCAGGGCCGTTCACGACGACTCTCGGCGGCAACGAGGTCGTGACAGAAGTACGAGTTCCAACCCCGCAGCCGAAGTCGGGCGGGACGTACCTCAAGCTGGAACGCAAGGTCGGCGACTATGCAACCGCGGCCGTCGCGGCACAGGTCGATTTCGACCACGGCAAGGTGGGGCAGGCCGGAATCGCGCTAACCGGCGTCGGCCCCGGAAACGTCAGGGCGACGGAGGCGGAGGCGGCGCTCCGTGGCGCCGAACTCACAGACGACGCGATCGCCGAGGCCGGCCGGCTGGCGGCCGAGGCTGCGACGCCACAGGACGATGTCCGCGGCTCGGCGACGTACAAGCGCAACGTCGTGAGGGTGTTCACCGAGCGCGGGCTCCGCGAGGCCGCGAAACGAGCGCAAGCCGCGTGAGGAGGGTCGTGTGATGTCAGACACAGGAGTTGCTACGCCCGGCACGCAGACAGTGTCGGTCACCGTCAACGGCGTCGAGCACTCGGCCGACGTCGAGCCACGCCTTCTGCTCGTGCACTTCATCCGCGACACGCTCGCGCTCACGGGAACGCACATTGGCTGCGACACAACGAGCTGCGGGGCGTGCACCGTGCTAGTCGACGGCACGCCCATGAAGTCGTGCACGATGTTCGCCGTCCAGGCGAGCGGCTCGGAGCTCACAACAGTCGAGGGACTCGCGGGGCCCGAGGGGCTCCACCCGATCCAGAAGGGGTTTCACGAGGAGCACGGTCTCCAATGCGGCTTCTGTACCCCCGGGATGATGCTCACCTCGATCGCGCTGCTCGAGGAGAATCTAAGTCCGACCGAGGAGGAGATCAGATTCGCACTCTCCGGGAATATCTGCCGCTGCACCGGGTACCAGAACATCGTCAAGGCCGTGCAGCACGCGGCCGCGAGCCAGGCGGAGGGGAGCTGAGATGGCGACGACGCCCGAGGTAAGGGGTCTCGGACACTCGGTGATGCGCAAGGAGGACGAGCGCTTCCTCCGCGGCAAGGGCACGTACTTCGACGACGTGGTTCTCCCGAACATGCTCCATATGGAGTTGCTCCGGAGTCCGCTCGCGCACGCCCGCGTTCGCTCGATCGACGCCGCGGCGGCCGAAGCGCTGCCCGGCGTGGTCGCGGTGGTCACAGGCGAAGCGCTCGCCGCCCACAACCTCGCCTGGATGCCCACGCTGTCCGGCGACACCCAGGCCGTGCTCGCGACGGACAAGGTTCGTTTTCAGGGCCAGGAGGTCGCGGCCGTCATCGCCGAGTCGGCGTACATAGCCAAGGACGCGCTCGAGTTGATCGACGTCGACTACGAGCCACTCCAGGCGATCACGGGACCGCAGCAGGCGCTCGCCGATGAGGCTCCCGTGATCCGCGACGACAAGGAAGACCAGACGTCGAACCACATCTACCACTGGGAGACGGGCGACGAGGAGGCGACGGAGAAGGCGTTTGCCAACGCCGATCGAGTCGTCTCACTCGAGACGCACTACCCACGTTGCCATCCCGCGCCGCTCGAGTGCTGCGGCTGCGTCGCCGACGTCAACCCCGCGACCGGCAAGACGACGATCTACATGACCTCTCAGGCGCCACATGCGCACCGAACCCTGTTCGCGCTCGTGGCCGGCCTGCCAGAGCACCAGATCCGGATCATCTCGCCGGACATCGGCGGCGGGTTCGGCAACAAGGTGCCGATCTACCCGGGCTACGTCGTAGCGACGGCGGCCTCCTTGCTCATCGGCCAGCCGGTCAAGTGGGTCGAGGACCGCACGGGCAACCTCGTCTCGACCGGGTTCGCACGCGATTACCACATGAAGGGCGAACTCGCGCTCAAGGGCGACAGGATGGTCGGACTACGCGCCACGCTGCTCTCCGACAACGGCGCCTTCT
>JAUVPB010000235.1 GCA_030598925.1 Actinomycetes bacterium | reverse complement strand
CGCCATGCCTACGAGTCTCTTTGCCATCGTCCCTACAAGGACTTCGACGGCACGCCGGCGAGCGAGATGCCGACCAGTCTGCGAAAGGGAGCGTCGACATCATCCGGCCCCCGTTGCAGGAAGAAGCGGGGCCTGGCGTCCGAGGTCGTTGCTGCTCCCGAAAAACGACGGATGAAGTTGTACGTTAGGCGCTGACTCGCCGGCGCGAGTTCAAACAGGTTGATCAGCCCCTTCGTCGCGTTATCCTCAAGCTGAGGATCGACGGCTTCTTCCCGCTGATGTCTGGACGGCACCCGGTAGGAGCAGAACAGGTTGTGGTACGGCCGCTCGCTCACGCAGGCAGTATCGCGCGGACGGGTCCGGCCCGTCGCCGAGCTCTTCGCACTGCAAACGGAATGCAAACGAACGGCGCGCCACTTGACCCTGTCAGAGCGACGAAGTCGCCCGGAAGCTCTGGCACGATGGCATCAAACGGAGTCGACGGCACCAGGCGGTGCGGTTCTCGTGAGACTCGTAGTGATGGGTTGGGAGTTCGATTCCCCGTCGGCTTCCCCACTTCATGGGCTGGTCCGGCGGTCGCCTTGCGTTCTAGGTCGGGTCGTTCGCGTACAGCTTGAGGATTGCGGCGTGGGCGTCTTCGGGCTGCGGTACGTCGTGGTAGCGCTGCCGGATGGATACCGGCGCCCAGCCCAGGATGTTGTCGATGTCCTCGCGCTGAACTCCGTTGCGGCGCAGGTTGGTGGCGACCGTCCGGTGGAAGTGGTGCATCGTGTGGTCGAGCCCGTCCAGGATGCGTTGGGCAATCTGGTCCATGAGGTACCGGCCGGCACCACCGCGTGGGCCGGCGACCACGTTGGGCCTCCCGTGACGGTACTTCGGCGCAGCGTTCAACACCTCACTAAGCACCGGGTGGATCGGCACGAGGCGCGGCCGATCGCCTTTTCCAATGACCTTGATGTCACCCCTCTGTAGGTTGACGTCGAGCGAGGTGAGTTTGCCCGCCTCGGTGTGTCGCATCCCCGTGTAGGCGAGCAGGTGGAAGCAGATGCGATCCTCGAGCTGGTGGCAACGATCACGAGCCAACACACGACCCCGGGGGCCCGACGGGGGACAAGCTTCCGCCTCCTGCTCAGGCGACCTCGGTGCCTCGCGGTGCTGGCTGACCGAGTGGCGAATCCGGGGTGGAGTTAGTCGTCGGAAGCTGTGGTAATCAGGAAGTCCTTCCCGGTCTTTCGACGCAAATTCTCTTTGCTGGCCATCGGGTCGGGATACCCTTCATTTACCAAGATGCGACCCGGGGGCCCCCGCGTCAACAAGGTAGCCGCCGAGCTTCCGCGATCTGACCGACGACGGACTCGTCTCCCGAGGCGGATGGCCGACGTGATCATGTTCACCGAGCAGAAGATCCGTGGCCCAGTCCGCGACATCCTGATCGAAGGGCGAGCTCGCGACGAGTTCGCGCTCGACGATCCGAGCGAGGCCGCAACTGCCCTTCTGGGCGCAATAAGCCAGGCCGCGATGAGCCAGATCCTCGCGACCGGTGGCCTCGACGCCCAGGCCACCGGCGACCGACTCCTGCCGTTGCTCCTCCGCGGCGTTCTCTCACGGTAAGCCGCCGCGTCCATATCATCCGCCCTCGACCCGGAGGCCCTACCTGGATTCCTAGTCGGTGGGGACGACAACACCCTGATCGGCAATGTCACGCCGAATGGGACAATACTCGGAGGCCGGCAGCCGCGACAGGAGGCGACCCAAGTGGAGAATACCCCGCGTATTCTCCCGGTTAGTGACATTTGCTGATCAGCTAACCCTGACGAGGATCGCTGCCACGCCGATCGTCGTTCTCGTGTTCGTCGTCGACTTCCCCAACCACTACTACTGGGGCACCGCGGTATTTGTGATCGCAATGTTGACCGACCAGGTCGACGGCTGGGCGGCGCGGCGCGCAGGGAAGACGAGTGACTTCGGTCGCATCCTCGACCCGGTGGCCGACAAGGTTCTCGTGTTGGCGACGCTGATCATGCTCATCGATCCTGTGTTCAGCGCCTGGATGGTTGCGGCGATCGTGGCTCGCGAGTTCTTCGTCTCGGGGCTCCGGCTTGCCGCGATCGAGCGCGGCGTGGTCGTTGAGGCTCGCGACCTCGCCAAGCTGAAGACGTGGGCGCAGGCGGTCGCCGCCGGCGTGGGCGGACTCGCCGCTGCCGGCGCGTTCTCGCACGACATCGCGTGGTGGGCGTTGCTCGTGGCGCTCGCAATCACCTGGGCTTCGGGTCTTGACTACGCGCGGCATGCGCCGAGGCTCCTCCGTGGGCATCACGCTACGTAAGTACACGCCGGCCGACCTCGAGGTGATTCTGCCGCTCGCCCGCCGGGCGCTCGCCCGGCCAGAGGAGCAACTAGGACGCCCGCTGTGGCGCTCGCTGGACGACGCGCACGGCGATCTCGAGGGTTGGCACGACATCGAGGACACGCTGTTCGTGATGGAGGACGAGGGAGAGCCCGTGGCGTTCGGCGGCCTTGTCCGGGACACGCTGCTCAACCTGTTCGGCCCGCTCGTGGTGCCCCACTGCCGGGGGCGCCAGTTGCCCGATCGGCTGCTCGACGCGACGACGAGTCTCGCGCGCGAGAAGGGGATCGACTGGATGACCGCCGGCGCCGGCCGTCGAAACCACTGGGCGAAGCGGCTGCTCGAGCGCTCGGGTTTCCGTTCGCGCGAGCGCCCGACAGCGGTCTTTCGCCTGCGCCCGCGCGCGTACGGCCTCGTCACGAAGCGGCTGAGTGGGCTCGAGCTCCGGCCGGGATCGCCCGATGACCTCGAGGCCGTATTCTCGCTCTACCGTGAGAGCTTTCCCGACGGCACGCGCCTGAAGCGGCGCTGGCGGCGCTGGCTCGAGCTGGGTGAGGTGCAGGTTGCGGAGCGGTCGGGTGCCCTGGTCGGCTTCGTGCGCATCGACGCGGCCTGGCTGACGCACGTGGGCGTTACGCAAAGCGAGCGCGGTAGCGGGATCGGCGAGCTGCTGATCCGCCGTGGGCTCGAGACCCACTGGCAGGCACGACCGGGACGAGAGCTTCGCCTCACGGTCGAGATCGACAACGTGCCGGCGATCCGACTTTATCGGCGCCTGGGCTTTGCGCCCTGGCTCATCCTCGACGTGTTCGATCTCGAGCTCGATCGAGCGGACTAGCCGCGCCCGCCTGCCGCTGCTCGTCGAGCCCCCGACGCCACCAACGGCTGCGCGCGTCGGGGCGAGCCGTTTCCAGTGCGGCCTCGACGGCACGCTCGATCTCCGGTCGTGGCGCGGGTGAGATGCGCATCTCGTGTCGGGCTCGGTCTCGCACGGCACACAAGGGTAGCGGCCTCGTCGAAGCCGTCGCCCTGTAGCTAGGCTCGACAGCGTGACGGTCACGACCCCGGCCGGTAAGGCCGACGACGAGGCGAGGAGCCTGCTCGAGAGGTTGATCGAGTGCGTCGAGAAGCGCGTCTGCGACGAGCGACTCCCAGCCATGCGCGTGTTCGCGCGGGCATACGCGCGACGGTTCGACGCAGACGATGCGCTTGATCCCGAAGAGTTCAGCTTCGAGGTGATCGGCGCCTACGAGCTGGCCGACCGTCGAGGGACGGGGCCAGCCGTCGTTCGAGCGTTCACGCCGACCCTCGCCGACGACGGGTATGAGACCGTAGGTTCAGTCGTCGAGACGAACTGTGTCGACTCTCCGTTTCTCGTCGACTCGGCCTCACTCGCGATTGGTACCGCCGGCTACGAGGTGCAAGAGGTGATTCATCCGATCGTCGGGGTCGAGCGTGACCCGGAGGGACGTATCGTCTCGGTGCTTCCGGCACGCGAGAGCGAGACGCGCGAGTCGGTGATGCACTTCGAGCTGACACAGCGGCTCCGGCGTGACGAGCTCGACGCGGTCGCCGACCGTGTCAGGGCAACGCTGGCAGACGTTCAGGCGGCTGTACGCGACTACGAGGAGATGAAGCTGCGGGTCGACGACATGATCGCCGCGGCGCGGGCGAGCGGCCCCTCGCACGACGTCGGCGAGATCGACGAGGTCGCAGCGTTCCTGGAGTGGTTGCGCGACCACAACTTCATCTTCCTCGGCTTCCGCGAGTACGCGCTCGAGGACGACCGTCTCCGAACGGTCACCGGCAAGGGACGTGGCATCCTCGCCAACGACGCGATCTCGAGCTATGCGGATCCGGTTCCCCTCACCGCCATCT
>JAUVPB010000134.1 GCA_030598925.1 Actinomycetes bacterium | reverse complement strand
CTCAACGAAGCATGAGATGGCAGCGGGTAGTGCTAGCTTGGCAACAACAGCAAACAACTAACACTGGATCTAGAAGGCGCGAGGGACTGGCCCTATGACCGTCTGCCAGCCGAGCCTCACGGCCGCGGTGGCAACGCCAAGCGATCCGGCTCACGAAGAGCAAACCGCACTGCGGCAGCGACATCTCCTGAGCTAGATCCTCGGCCTTCTCGATCCATGAAGGAGGATCAACAGGTCCAATCATGTCGCCAGAAATCACACTTCAGAAGCCGATCAAGCGGGGCTTGACGCGGCTTCCTTCTATCAGCGGCCGGTCAACATCGACCGCGTCGCGCTCAGACGAGCACGCCACCGCTCAGTACGTGGTCTCCGCTAGCGAGACCGAGAGTCCCTGGCTTACGGTGGTCGAGGCTGCTCGATACGTCAGGTGCCCATGCCCTGGAGGCCGAGCGCCGAACAGCATCTACGAGATCGCCCACGAGATCGGCTCCAAAATGAATGGGCGTTGGCTGATCCGCAGGGAGGCTCTCGACGACTACGTCAGGAGGCTCGGAGTACCGAGGGATCCTGTGTCATGAGCACGTTGAAGAAACTCCACGGTGGCGGGTACGAAGTCCGAGGCCGATGCAACGCCAAGCAGGTCAGGAAGAGATTCTCGCGGAAGAAGGACGCGCAGGATTACTACCGCCGCCTGGACGTGGACGCCGAGCGACGGAGAGCTGGTCTGCCTCGCGAGCGAGGCGACTTCACCTACCGCGAGCTGACAGACGCTTTTCTTGGCCAGTACGACCGGACGAGCAAGAAGTGGAAGCGCGAGATGCTCGACTATTCGATCACCGAGTTCGGCGACGCGCTCGTGAGGACGCTCGACAGCGACGAGATCGGCTCCTGGCTGCACGCGCTTCCCCATGGGCCGAAGACAAAGCAGCACATTCTCGACGCCATGCGCCAGGTGCTTGGCCAGGGTGTCGAGTGGGGATACCTCGCTCGCAATCCTGCGCGGTCAAAGGCCGTGCAAGCTCCACGTGCGAGCGTCCCCGACGTCAGGCCGTTCGGGTCCTGGGACGAGGTCGCGGCAGTCGCTGCCGCTTCCGACCCTCGGTACTCGAACCTTGCGACGTTCGGCTGCTCGACGGGACTCCGTCCAGAGGAGTGGATCCCGTTGGAGTGGGAGGACGTCAACGTTTCAAAACGGACATGCCGAATCGCGAAGGTATGTGTCGATGGAGTCGTGCGCACAGACCAGGGCAAGACCGACGCGGCCTTTCGGGTAGTGCGCCTCCAGCAAACGGCGCTCGACGCGCTAGCGGCTCAAGCCAACCCACAGAACCGCCTCATCTTCGCGGCACCGAACGGTGGCCTGATCGACCTCGACAACTGGCGTGAACGTTTCTGGAAGAAAGCTTTCGACGGCCTCAGCATCGAGTATCGCCCGCTCCTCCAGATGCGACACACGTACGCCACCCTTGCGCTCTCAGCCGGAGCGGATCTCTACTTCATCAGCAAGGAACTCGGCCACAGAGACATACGAACGACCTTGAAGTACTACGCTCGATTCCAGCCGAGCGTTGACGAGCGCAATCTGGGCCTACTCGATGCTTTCTCAGCGGACACCGATACCGAGATCCAGACCGACGAGGCGGATCCGGATGTGTCATGAGCGTGTCACGGCCCATCCATCGCGGTGCCCATTTAGGACCGAGAAACGCAAAAACCCCCTGTTTCCAGGGGGTTTCTTTGATGGAGCTAAGGGGACTCGAACCCCTGACCTCCTGGGTGCGATCCAGGCGCTCTCCCAGACTGAGCTATAGCCCCGCGAGCCGCATTGTAGCCAAGCGGCAGGCGCCACTCGGAGCGCGAGCGACGCGCCCTGGGCACCGCGCCGGGACCGGCCGCGCCGCGCCTAATCCTCCCAGCTTCCGGCCTCGACCTGCATGCGCTTCCACTCCTCTGCGACGTCGAGGTGATGCCCGATCCAGACGTCGTCGTGGCCCTGGATGTAGTCGATCAACTCCTCGAGCATCGTGATCCTCGGCCAGCGCCCGATGCAGAAGGGGTGGACGACCAGCAGGAAGCAGCCGCCGGACCTGTATGAGCCGTCGAACTCCGCCTTCCAGATCTCGAGTACGTCCGAGGGCGCGGCCATGCCGGACATGTACGGGAAGAAGCTGAAGAGGAAGTAGGGCGCGTCGTCGAGCTCCCAGCTCACGGGTAGCTCGACGAAGTCGCGGAGCGGCCCGCCCTGCACCGGCACTCGCGGGCGGTACGGCTCGTCGTGGCCGAACAGGCTCGAGTCGTACGCGAAGTTGAACTCCTCGAGCAGGTCAGCCGTGTTCGGCCCGAGCGCGAACGGCGGCGACCGATTACCGCGGGGCGTCGTGTCGAACGCGTTCTCGAGCCGCGCTACGCCGCGCTTCATCAGCTCGCGCTCCTCCTCGATCGGGATCTCGAGCACGCTCTCGTGGTAGTAGCCGTGGTAACCGACGTCGTGGACGCCGCGGCTCTTGATCTCCGCGCACGCGTCGGGATGCTCGTCGATCACCTGGCCGGGCACCATGAAGGTGGCTGGCAGCTCCCGGCGATCGAGCAAGTCGAGGATGCGCGGCAGTCCTGCGCGTATGTCGTAGTCGCCACGCGAGATCGGGCTCGGCGTGTTCAGCTTGAACGTGCCGGTCCAGAGCGTCTCGGCGTCGAAGTCGACCGAGAGCGTGACGGCACAGCGGTACTTGCCCTTCCAGAGACTCACTAGTTCTCCTCCCGTGGGGACGCCCCATTCTTCCGCCCCGGGCCGCGGGCAGTCAAGCGGGCACCGTTGCGGACCCTGCCGGGTGCGGAGCGTCAGCCGTTCGCTGAGTCCGCAATCGCCTCCGCCTCGACGGGAACGAGCGAGAGCTGTCGCTCCGCAGCCATGTTCGACACGCCGACGCCGACGAGGCGCAGCGCCCCCGGCCGGTCCTTGAGGGCCCGGTCGAGCAACTCGCAGCCGACGCTGCCAATCACACCCGCATCGTCCGTGTGAGCAGAGAGGGTGCGCGAGCGGCTCCTGATCGAGAAGTCCCCGTAGCGCACCTTCGTCGTGACCGTTCGCGTGGCCTTTCCGCGCCGGTGAAGTCTCTCCGCGACACGCTCGGCCATCGTGTGGATCTCGGTGTGCAACACGGCTCGATCGGTGACGTCACGTGGGAACGTCTCCTCATGGCTGATGGAGACTGCCTCGCCCGGCAGTTCAAGCGCGCGCGGATCGATGCCGCGAGCCCGGTCGCGCAGGCCCGTGCCGACCTTGCCCGAGAGAACGCTCCCCAACTCGTCGTCGGAGAGCGAGGCGAGTGCACCAATCGTCTCGATGCCGGCGCGATGCAGCCGCTCCTCCGACCTCGGGCCGACCCCCGGGAGCTTGCGAATGTCGAGCGGCGCGAGGAACGCGCGCTCCCTGCCGGGCCGGACGACGGTGACTCCACCGGGCTTCTTGCGATCGGAGGCGATCTTCGCGACCACCTTGCACGTCGCGATGCCGAGTGAGCAGGACAGGCTCGTCTTCGCACGCACCGTAGCCTGGACGACCTCCGCCAGCGAGCGAGCCTCGCGAAAGGTCGCGGCCTGATCGGTGAGGTTGAGGTAGCCCTCGTCGATGCCGGTCTTCTGCACCTCGGCCACGACGCCCTCGACCGCCTCCCAGACCGCGCGCGAGTAGTCGGAGTAACGGTTCTTGGAGGGCCGCACGAACACCACGTGGGGGCAGCGGCGTCGAGCCTCCGCGCAACTCATCGCGGAATGGATCCCGAACTGTCGCGCGTGGTAGTTGGCGGTCGCCACGACACCGCGTCCGCTCGGGTCGCCACCAACGACGAGCGGGACGCTCCGCAACTCCGGTCGCTCCAGCTCCTCGACCGCGGCAAAGAACGCGTCCAGATCGAGGTGGGCGATGATCATCGCGCCAGCATAGAACATGCGTTCGGTCGAGTCCCGGCTCGGGAGCCCTTTCCGCGCCTGTCGGAGGGACCGGTTTCGATCCGCCTCCGCAACTCGCTCGGATGGCGGTCTCGCCTTGGCGTCAGCTAGACTCGCGCCCGCATGCGCCGCGTCACCCTGCTCGTCATTCTCGCGATCACTGTCGGTATCGGCGTCGCCGCCTGCAACAGCCAGGGCACTGTCGAGCCATTCCCCGAAACGATCGAGGGAGACGTCGAGGCGCCCGAGGTCGCTGTTGGCGACGCGGGAGCCGGCGCGGTCGTGTTCATCGACGCAGGCTGCGGTGGCTGCCACGTCCTCGCGGGCGTCGACGGGGCCACCGGTACCGTCGGGCCGGACCTGACCGTGGTGCTCGCTGGAACGGACACGGCGTACATCCAGCAGTCGATCGTCACTCCCGACGCCGTCATCTCGGAAGGCTTCACCGCCGGAATCATGCAGCCCGCCCAGGTGAGCGACGAGGAGTTGGCAGACCTGGTCGCGCTACTCCACGAGAGCGCCGGCGGCTCGTAACCCGCTCTGAGCGGCTCGACGACCCTCCCACCGGAGTTTCCAACGCGCGTAGCCGCGATCGCGTGCGACCTCGATCGGACGCTGATCGGGCAGGACGGCGTGCTCGGCGATCGCACTCGCGCAGCGATCACAGCCGCACGCGGCGCCGGTATCGAGGTGTTCATCGTGACGGGCCGCATGTTCGCCTCGGCAAGGCCGTACGCGCTGGAGGCCGGACTCGAGGGACCGATCGTCTGCTACCAGGGCGCCTTCGTCGCCGAGGCGAGCACGGGTGAGGAGCTCCATCACGAACCGATCCCTGTCGAGCTCGCCCACGAGGCGATCGAGGCGATCGAGAGCCAGGGGTACTCGCCCAACGTCTACCTCGACGACATCATGTACGTCGCCGAGCACAGCGAGTACTCGCGTCGCTACAGCAGCTTCCAGCACGTCGATGTGGAGGAGGTCGGCGATCTCGTTGCCTTTCTCGATCGCGACCCGACCAAGCTCGTCCTCGTGGCGGATCCGGAAGAGCTGCAGCCCGTCGAGGACCGCCTGCGCGAGCACTTCGCCGGCCGGCTGTTCATCGCGCGCTCGCTCCCGCACTTCCTCGAGTTCGCGGCCTACGGCGTCACGAAGGGCTCTGGCCTGGCCGTCGTCACGGAGCACACTCGTGTCTCGCTCGCCGAAACGGTCGCGTTCGGCGATGGGGAAAACGACGTGGAGCTCCTGGAAGCCGCAGCGTTCGGTGTGGCGGTAGGCGATGCGCATCCGCGTCTAGCTGCCGTCGCCGACTGGGCGTGCCCGGGCCCGGAGGAGCAGGGCGTGGCCTCGGTGATCGAGGCGCTGCTGGAGGCCCATGACGCGGACTAGACCGTCTGGGCCCAGCAACTAGCCTTACAACATGATCGACGTCAAGGCTGCGCGCAACGCGCCCGACGAATGGCGGGTGGCCCTCGAACGGAAAGGCGCCGCCGGTGCGTTCGACGCCTTCCTCGAAGCTGACCGCGCGTGGCTCGACCTCGTGCCGGAGGTCGACGAGCTTCGCGGTCAGACGAAGATCAAGGGAAAGCCGACTCCCGAGCAGCTCGAGAGCCTGAAGACGGTCAAGGAGGAGCTGCAGCGCCGTGAAGCGGAGCTCGAGGCCGCCGTGGCCGCACGCCAGCTGGCCCTCGATGAGGTCCCGAACCCGCCTGATGCGAGCGCCCCCGACGGCGACACCGACGACGACGCCGTCGAGCTCAGGCGGGTGGGCGAACAACCGACGTTCCCGTTTGAGATCCGCGACCACGTCGACCTGGGCGTGCCCGCGGGCTGGCTCGACCTGGAGCGAGCAACGCGGCTGTCCGGATCACGGTTCGCCTACCGGATGGGCGACTTCGCGCTCGCCGAGCTCGCGCTGTACCGGATGGCGTTGACCCGGCTGGCTGCGCACGGCTTCACCCCCGTGATCGCGCCGGTGCTCGTGCGCGAGGAGGCGATGTACGGAACGGGCTTCTTCCCCACCGACGCCGTGAACATCTACGGGATCGAGCGCGACGACCTCTACCTCGTCGGCACCTCCGAGGTGTCGCTTGCTGCGCTCCACATGGACGAGATCCTCGACGAGGACGAGCTGCCGCGCCGGTACGTGGGCTACTCGACGTGCTTTCGGCGCGAGGCCGGCGCCGCCGGCAAAGACACGCGCGGAATGTTCCGCGTGCACCAGTTCGACAAGGTCGAGATGTTCGTGTTCTGCCGCCCCGAAGAGTCGGCTGACACGCACGAGCAGCTGCTGGCGTACGAGGAGGAGCTGACCGCGGCCCTCAAGATCCCGTACCGCGTCGTCAACATCGCGGCGGGTGATCTCGGCGCCTCGGCCGTGAAGAAGTACGACATCGAGGCCTGGTTCCCGCAGCAGGAGCGGTACAGAGAGATCACGTCCACATCGAACACCACGGCCTTCCAGGCCAGACGACTCGGCGCACGCTTCCGGCGCGACAAGAAGGTCGAGCCGATGCACACGCTGAACGGAACGGCCGCCACGGCCCGTGCGCTGCTCTCTGTCGTCGAGAACCACCAGCAGGAAGACGGCTCTGCACGGATGCCGGCCGCGCTCGTCGAGTTCGGCGCGCCCGAGCTTCTTCGGGCGCCCGCCTAGCTCGTACGCTCGCGAGCGCGGAGCGCACGCCACGCGCGCATCCCGACTCGGCGCTCGCAACCCGCGCGCGCCCCAAGGCGTACTAGAGTGCCCGCGGAGTCTGCGGCGCCTGCGGCGTTGAAACTCTGCGATGTGTGGGATCCAGGTCTTCTTTTCGCTCTCGCTTGAGCCTCGACGTGCCCCCTTACCGCAGGTGCCGCGGGCTCCGCTCAGCGCACCAGATGTGCGCGATCCAGCCACGCCGGCGTTGCCGGCGCCCGAGCCGACGACGAATCGCCGATGATGGGCGCATGCCGGACGAGGATCAAGCGACACTCACCGGATCGTGCCTGTGCGGCGCCGTGGAGTTCGCAGCTTCCGGCGCCCCGCGCTTCGTCGCCCATTGCCACTGCGAGAACTGTCGCAAGGCGCACGGCGCCGGGATCGTGACGTGGGTCGGCCTCCCCGCGGCTTCGGTCGCCGTGACGCGCGGCGAGAACGCCTGTAGTCGCTACGTGTCCGAGACAGGCGCCACCTGGATCTTTTGCGGCAGCTGCGGATCACGTCTCTTCTATAGGCCGGCAAACGATCAGGCTGAGATCCATGTGGCGGCAGGCGCACTCGACGTCGATCTCGATGCGAACGTCAACGTCCATGTCTACGCGGACCGTGCGACGAACTGGTGCCCGATCACCGACGACATCCCGCAACGCGGCGGGCCGTCGGGCATGGAGCGGCTCCCCTAGCGAGCCCGCGTCGTGAGCCCCCGCCGCGGGCGCCTAGAATCGTCGGCACGGCGGGGTGGCTGAGCGGTCGAAAGCGGCGGTCTTGAAAACCGTTGGGCGTTCACGCGCCTCATGAGTTCGAATCTCATCCCCGCCGCTACAAACACTGGGCTTTCCACACCTGGCGGGGGATATTCCGGTGTTCGCGTTTCGCTCAGGCGGCGGCCGCGAAACCGCTGGAGGCCGCCTGAGACCGCTGGAGACGGGTGGTTACTGGCCCGCAACCGGCGCGCACCGGGGGCGT
>JAUVPB010000226.1 GCA_030598925.1 Actinomycetes bacterium | reverse complement strand
GGTGAACCCCGAGCTCCCTCCCAATGACCCGAGCGTCTCCGTCAAGTCGACCCGACAAGTGTTCCCGAAATTGGGAGGCATCGACCTTCGTCGCGCCGAGACGCTCAGTCGGTGCTCGTGACCACCGCGAACCGATCAGTCCGGACGCGCGCGTGACAGTACGGGTTTCCAAGGCGTTTCCATAGGACCCAACTCGCCGCCTGTCAAGACGCGGCCTAACAACGGAAACCCCCGCCGTAGCGGGGGTTTCGAGAGAGCGGATGATGGGATTCGAACCCACGACCTTCTGCATGGCAAGCAGACGCTCTAGCCAACTGAGCTACATCCGCGCTTTTTTCAGTATAGCCCTCGCCGAAAAGCCCTCAGGATCCTCGCTGAGACACTGAACGCTAAGCGGGCCCGCAGGCTTCTGCTCGGTCGAGCGCGTCATTTACGAGGCTGTCAGCGAGCTCGTTGTGCTCGCGTTTGACCGCCCGATACGAGACTGAGCCGATGTCACGCTCGAGTGCCTTCACCTGGAGCGAGAGCTGCCGAAGAGGCTTGTTCTTGATCTTGTAGGCGCCCGTCATCTGGTTGACGACGAGCTCGGAGTCGGAGACGACCTCGACGTGCGTGAGCCCGAGCTCACGCGCCCGTTCGAGTCCAGCGATGACGGCCCGGTACTCGGCCACGTTGTTCGTCGCAACGCCGATCGTCTCGCCTTGAGCATCGAGCGTCGAGCCGTCCTCAGCCTCGAGGACGTACGCGCTCGCTGCCGGACCCGGATTGCCACGCGCGCCACCATCCGTGTAAAGCGTCGCGCGCGTCACGCGAGGGAGCCTAACGCCCAGTGCTCGAGCTCGGGCACGAGAATGTCTGAATCGCCGCGAGTCGCCTAGGCGCTTTCGGTTCCGGCGCTGACCGCGTCGGCCTCGTCAACGAGTGGCGCCAGCGTCATCTCGCTGTCGAACGTCGCATTCACGGTCGTGAAGCGCGCGTCGAGCTCATCCAACTCGTAGCCGCGCTCGACGAGCCTGATGGCCGCTGAATCAGCGAGCACGACGCGATACTGATACCACGAGAGATCCCACGCAACGGTGATCACGACCTCGGGCTTCACGCCCGTCAGGTAGACGAGGCTTGCCCAGGGCGTCCCCAGGCTCTTCGCGACTCCTGCCACAGTTCGACGGAACGCGCTCGCGTTGAAGGCCTCGCAGGCCGCGGCGAAGTAGTCGATGCGAGCCGAGGCCTCGGTCAGAGGTGGCGGAGCATCCGCATCTCCCTCCGCCCCGTCGCGACGTCCGCGGCGCGGAAAGCGCAACCGACGACGCTCGAGCCCGACAATCGGCGAGCTTGGCGCACCCTCTTTCAGCCAGCCCCTGTCGCGCGCGGGCACGCGACAGAGCGCGCACACATCGACCCACTCGCCATCGGTCGGGGAGTAGCGCGTCGCCTGCTCACCCAGGAGCAGGCTACGCTCGCAGACGGCGCACGTGCGGGCGACGTCACTGTCGGTCACAGCTTTCATGTCGCGGGCGATCTAGGCGTCTCCCTCGGCATCGCCGGCCTGCGCTTCCGCCATCACCTTCTGCGCGATGTGCGCCGGTGCTTCCTCGTAGCGGAGGAACGCCATCGTGTAGTCGGCTCGTCCACCGGTGAGAGACGTCAGGGCTTGCGAATAGGTGAGGATCTCGGCCATGGGGACCTCGGCCTTGATCGAGGTCATTCCGCCAACCGGCTCCATTCCGAGCAGACGGGCTCGACGGGAGTTGAGATCCCCGTTGACGCTACCGACGGAGTCGTCTGGAACGTGGACCTCGAGTGACATGACCGGCTCGAGCAGAACAGGATCAGCCTTCTGGTAGGCCTCCTTGAAAGCAACCGCGCCGGCGATCTTGAAGGCCATCTCGGAGGAGTCGACGTTGTGGTGCCGGCCGTCGACGAGCTTGACGGTCACGCCCTGCACGGGCGCGCCCGCCAGACCGCCGGAGGTCATGCTCTCCTGGATGCCCTTGTCGACCGCGGGCCTGAAGCTCTGGGGAATCACGCCGCCGACGATCTCGTCCACGAACTCGTAGCCGTCGTGGCCCGGACGAGGCTCGACGACGATCTCGCACTCGCCGAACTGCCCGCGACCGCCGGTCTGCTTCTTGTAGCGGTGCCGGGCATGGGCGGGTTTCCGAATCGTCTCCAGGTACGGCACGCGGGGCTGGTGCAGATCGACTTCGACGCCGAAGCGGCCTTTCAGTCGGTCGACTGCAACCTCGACGTGCACCTGGCTCATGCCTGACAGGAGTTGCTCGCCGGTCCGCTCGTCCCTGCGCACAACGAGAGTTGGATCCTCTTCGGCAAGCCGCCTGAGCGACGCGATGACCTTCTCCTCCTCGCCTTTCTCCTTCGGCTGGAGCGCGAAACTCATCACGGGCTGTGGGAACACGATCGGGGGCATCTCGACATCGGAGGCGGTACTGAGGAGCAGGTCACCGGTGGTCGACTCCTTGAGCTTCGCGACCGCGCCAATGTCACCGCTCGCGAGCCCGTCGACGGACGCGTGCTCCTTCCCCTGGACGACGAGCAGGTGGCCAACACGTTCCTTCGTCGCCGCCCGCGTGTTTGCCATCGTCGAATCGCTGGCGATCGTGTCGCCGTAGACACGGAACACGCTGATTCGTCCTGCGAAGGGATCCGCAACGGTCTTGAAGATGAACGCCGCCGAGCCATCGACGTCGATCGGGGGCTCGACATCCTCGGGCGACGGCGCGATCTCAGCGATCGTCTCGAGTAGAGCTGACGTGCCGACGTTCACAGTCGCCGCACCACAAAGCACCGGGAACACCTCGCCGCGCGCAACGGCGCCACGCAGGGTGCTCAGCAGCTCGTCAGACCCGAGCTCGTCACCCTCGAGGTAGCGCTCCATGAGCGCTTCGTCGGTCTCCACGATGGCTTCGATGAGCTGTTCGCGCGCGAACTCCACCCGCTCGGCTTCCTCGACGGGGATCTCGCCGGGAGCCGCCTCGACATCTCCTCCAGCAGCCGCGTAGGCGCGCTGGCGCAGAACATCGATGACCCCGGATAGCTCGTGCTCGGCGCCGATGGGGATCGTGAGCGCGACACACGCGGGCGAGAGCTGCTCCTGCAGCGCGGCTACGACGGTGTCGAAGTCGGCCCGCTCGCGGTCGAGCATGTTCACGAATACGAGACGTGCTCGTTCGAGCTCCTCGCAGCGCGCCCAGTGCCGCCCGGTCTGGACCTCGACCCCGGCGACGCCGTTGATGACGAACAGTGCTGTTTCCGTCACCCTGAGCGCGGCCAGCGAGTCTGCGATGAACCCGGCATCTCCTGGTGTGTCAAGGAGATTGAGCTTTCGACCGTCGACAGTGACGTTGCAGATCGAGCCGCTCAGTGACATCTGCCGGTGATGTTCGTCTTCGTCCCAGTCAGACACGGTCGTGCCGTTCTGGATGGTTCCGAGTCTGCTCGCGGCCCCGGATTGGAACAGCATCGCCTCGACCAGCGACGTCTTGCCCGCTCCTCGGTGGCCAACAACAGCGACGTTGCGGATGTCACGAGGCTCAGCAGCGGCCATACACGCAATCCCTCCTGTGAACTCGGGAGGCTGAGTGTAGCGCTGTCGAGGCGCCAGGTCGAGCCGAATGCCGCGCTCGAGGCGCGTGGGAGAGCGCCTCTAGGCTTCGACGGGGGCGCGAGTCTGCGAGCCAGCCAAACGAGCCTTCAGCCGCAGAACCGCTTTGGTGTGGAGCTGCGAGACGCGCGATTCGGTCACGCCGAGCACTTCACCGATCTCGCGAAGAGTCAGCTCTTCGTAGTAGTAGAGGGTGACGACGAGCTTCTCCCGTTCGGGCAGAGCCGCGATCGCGTCGCCGAGAACCTCTTTGACCTCGGTGACGGCGAGCTCCGCCTCCGGTGCCGCAGCAAGGGGATCCTCAAGGGTGTCGATGAGCGCCACTGGGTCGCCACTCCCGGACGAGCTCGTCCATAGCTCGTCGAGCGCTGCGATCGAGGAGCGCGAGATGTCGAGCAGCGAATCGCCTAGTTCTTCCTCGGTAACGCCGACCTTGGTCGCGATCTCCTCATCGGTGGGTGCGCGCCCGAGCGTCGACTCGAGGGCCGCTATGGCTCGCTCGATGTCGCGGGCCCGCGCGCGGATCGATCGAGGCACCCAGTCCATCGAGCGAAGCTCATCGATGATCGACCCGCGAATGCGCGTGACGGCGTAGGTCTCGAACTTCACGTCGCGGGAGGGTTCGTATCGCTCGATCGCGCTGATCAGGCCGAGCAAGCCGTACGAGACGAGATCGCTCTCCTCGACGTGGTTCGGGAGCCCCGATCCGAGACGCCCTGCCACGTACTTCACGAGCGGCGCGTAGGTGAGAATGAGCCGGTCACGAAGCGCCTGATCGCCCGTACGCTTGAACTCGCGCCACAGGTAGGAGGTGCTGT
>JAUVPB010000284.1 GCA_030598925.1 Actinomycetes bacterium | reverse complement strand
CACCACGCATCGCGTCTCGACGTCGCTCGGGCGTTCGGCGCCACCGATGTCGTTGATTCTCACTCCGCGAACACCGAGGAGGAACTGGTCGAGTTGACTGGAGGCGGCGCTCCATACGTGCTTGAGGCCGTTGGGAGTCAGGCGAGCCTGGAGCTGGCCATCGGGGCCGTTCGACCGGGTGGCTCGATCGGATACGTCGGGGCACCGATGGCAGTCGACGGCATTCATCCGGGCGCGTTGTTTATGAAGAACGCGTCCCTGGCCGGCGGCGTCGCCCCCGCGCGCATCTATATACCGGAGTTGCTCGCCGAAGTAGCAACCGGGGCGCTCGATCCGTCGCCCGTTCTCGACCTTCGAACCGACCTCGACGGCGTGCCCGACGCGTACGCAGCGATGCACGAACGGCGCGCCATCAAAGCGTATTTCGTCGCGGAATAGCCGCCGCCGGCGGCTCTAGTTGCGCGGCTCCGGCCTCGGCCAGTCGACGTCTGAGATCGATGCGAGGGCGAGCAACAGCGCCTGAATCCCGCGGCGCCCGCCACCCTGCGCCTCGAGGGCGACGTAGAGCTGGTGCGCCAACCCGAGTCCTGGCAGCGCCAGCCTCATACGATTCGCCTCCGCGAGGGCGATTCCCATGTCCTTGATGAAGTGCTCGACGAGGAAGCCGGGTTCGTAGTCGCCCGCGAGCATCCGCGGGCCGTAGTTGGCAAGCGACCAGCTTCCGGCCGCGCCGCCGCCCACCGAGTCGAGCACAGTGTCGAGGTCGAGGCCCGCTCGATAGCCGTAGAGCAGAGCCTCGCACACGCCGATCATTCCCGACGCGATCAGAACCTGGTTGACCATCTTCGTGTGTTGGCCGGCCCCCGGGCCGCCCTGCCGAACGATTGTCTTTCCCATGCACTCGAGCAGCGGCATGACCCGTTCGATCGCAGCTTCGTCGCCGCCGACCATGACCGAGAGCGCAGCATTGCGTGCGCCGACGTCGCCGCCGGACACGGGCGCGTCGATCGCGTCGATGCCTCGTTGTTGTCCGGCTTCGTAGATCTCGACAGCGAGAGACGGCTCCGTCGTTGTCATGTCGACCACCGTCGCGCCGGTGTTTGCGTTCTCGATCACGCCGTCGGGACCGAGTAGCACGTCTCTGACGTCCTGCGGAAAGCCGACGATCGAGAAGACCACGTCGGATGCCTGCGCCACTGCGGCCGGGCTCTCCGCCCACGCGGCCCCCTTCGCGATGAGCGGTTCGGCCCGTGATCGTGTTCGCGTAAAGACGGTGACGGGGTACCCGGCATCGAGCACGTGCCCGCACATCGACGCTCCCATGACGCCGGTTCCGATCCAGCCGACGCGAACCTTTATCTCAGCGGGCATTGGCCTCTCTCCTTGCCTTGGTCGTTGTGCTTCTCGCGGGCGCCGCCGACTCTAGTCGTTACGTCTCGTCCGTACGATGGACGGCCTGTCCGCCGTGGCCGCTGCGGCAGGTGTGTCGGAGAATCTAGGGCTCGGTGTGCACGACGACGTCGCTTACGCCATCGAGCGTGCGTCGCACTTCTGCCTCGATGAGCGTCGCGTGGTCGTGGGCTGTATCGAGTGTCGTCCCTGCACCCAGGTTGACCGTGACGAACACGACGAGGCCATCGTCGGTCGTGACGACTCGGTTCTCGAGCGGTTGGGCCCCGGTCACGTCTACGACGGCGGCTTCGACGCCGCGCAGCTGATCGCGACGCCGGCTCGCCATTCCCTTCGAGCTCTGCGTCGTCCGTTGGCGGGGCTCAAGGTGTGTGTGGACCGTGCTCGCGCGCGGTATTTCGGTGCGCACTGCCGCCTCGACTTCTGTAGACACTGCATGCGCCGCGTCGAGCTCCATGTCGCCGGGCAGCCTGATGTGGAGGGAGATCTCGCTTCTGCCGTCCACCTCGAGTACGGAGACGTTGTGCACACCATCGACCGACGTAACACCAAGCGCTGCTCCGATCACCCGCTCCTGGAGCGCGAGGCCTTCGGTGTCAGGTTCGATATGAACGACGACGTCAGCGCCCGGAAGCACCTGTTCGACTGCTTGTTCAACCAGGTCGGCGACCTCGTGGCCGTGCGCGACCGAGGATCCGGGCGCGACACCGATCACGACGTCTGCAAAATGGCGGCCTCCGACTTCGCGCAGCCGGAGTCGGCGTAGGTGAGCTTGGGCGCCAAGGCCGCCGATCGCGTCTCGCGCCGCCGATTCGGCCGTCGGTGGCGCCCGATCCATCAGTGAGTCGACGTTTTGGCGAATGAGCCGACCGGCTGCAATGAGCACGAGACCCGCGACGAGCAGGGCTGCGATCGAGTCGCCTGCGGGTGTTCCCGCACGTACGGCCAACAGCCCGACCAGCACCGCAGCCGAGCCCACGAGATCGCTCGCAAAATGGAGTGCGCTCGCCGCGAGGGCTGGGCTCGCGTAGCGCTTGGACGCACGGTACGAGATGAACGCTCGCGATAGGTCGATCGCCATGACGCCCCCGAGGATCGCGAAGACGAACCAGGTGGCATCGACGTTCGGGTGGTCGTCAGCCGTGAGGCGCGAGACGGCTTCGATGGCGATGAAGATGCTCGCGACGATCAGCGCCGCAGCTTCGGCGAGAGCGACAAGGTTCTCGGCCTTGCCGTGCCCCCACGGGTGGTCCCGGTCCGCCGGTCGGATAGCCCACCCGAGCACGAAGAAGGTGAGCAGCGCCGCTACGAGATCGCTCGCGGAGTGAGCGGCGTCAGAAACGAGCCCCAGGCTGCCGGACTGCAGCCCCGCGGTGAGCTTCACAGCGATCAAGACGGCGGCCGCGACGACCGAGACAAGCGCTGTTCGTCGCTGGGGACTCATCTGTTCAGGCTAGTAGGCGGCTCCGGCGTGCCCGCGACGGCCTCGTTCACGTGCATGACAGGTTGATCGTCCCTCGGCAGAGCACAAGAAAGGGGGAAGCCGAATTCACTCGCCCGGGGGACGGCGATCGATTCCTACAACCGCATTGTTAGCAACGTGTTGTGGCGTATCCATGCGGTTAAACGGAGGTTCTATTCCAATGATCGATCGGTTTAAGGCGCGTATCGCGCAGAGCGAGAGGGAGGGTGGTTTCACCCTGATTGAGCTTCTCGTTGTCATTATCATCATCGGTATCTTGCTGGCGAT
>JAUVPB010000086.1 GCA_030598925.1 Actinomycetes bacterium | reverse complement strand
GCGGGCGAAGGACAGCATCAGGACGCCGGAGGCAAGGTCGTGCATGTTGCGCCGAACACGACCTCGGTCATCAATTCAAAGTCTGTCTCCAAGAACGGTGGCCGCGGGGGCTATCGCGGACTGCTGGAGGTGGCCAAGGGTGCCAAGGGCGCGAAGTCCAAGGTCGTCTGTGACGCGTTGATCCTCGACGAGAAGTCGCGCTCCGACACGTACCCCTACATCAGCGTCGACGAGAACGAGAACGTCTCGACTGAGCACGAGGCGACGGTCTCGAAGATCGGCGAGGAGCAGATCTTCTACCTGATGAGCCGGGGTCTGTCCGAGGTGGAAGCGAGCGCAACGATCGTCAACGGCTTCGTCGAGCCGATCACGAAAGAGCTGCCGCTCGAGTACGCGGTCGAGCTGAACCGGTTGATCGAGCTGCAAATGGAGGGCTCCGTTGGCTAGCACCGTCGCGGTGCCGAGCCGCGACGCGGCGCGGCAGCGCTACGACGAGCTCTCACTACCGACAACCAGCGACGAGCACTGGCGCTTCACTAGTCTGAAGGGGTTCGATCCGGACGCGTTCGATGCCGACGCAGTCGGTAGCGGCGCCCGGCCGGACGCGATGCTCGAGGTTGACGCAGCTGGCGCGGCCTTCGTGTCAGAGAGCGGCATCGAGATTGTCGGCATGCCGGAGGGAATCACGTTCGAGCCGTTGGGTGAGCACGAGCTGATCGGCGAGCTCGTCGGCGCGGACGACAAGTTCACCGCACACAACGCCGCGTCGTGGCGGCACGGACTCCTCGTCCGTGTGCCGAAGGGTGTCCAGCTCGACAAGCCGCTCTACGTTCGGGTTGCGAGCTCGGTCGACGGCGGCGCGCTCTTCTGGCGACTCGTCGTCGTTGCGGAAGAGGGCAGCAGCGCCACGTTCATCGAGGAGTACGTCTCCGAGAGCCCCGACCTACGCGCCTACACGAACGCCGTGACCGAGCTATACGTCGAGCAGGCGGCCAAGCTCGAGTACGTGTCTATCCAGAACCTCTCGACCGAGACGTGGCACTTCGCGTCGCACCGGGCGCGCGTCGCACGCGACGCCGAGCTCGACTGGGTCGCTGGTGGCTTCGGCTCGAAGCGCGGCAAGACGTGGATCCGCAACATCCTGGCCGGGTCCGGCGCGACGTCGCGCGTAACCGGCGCCTACTTCGCCGACGGCGACCAGCACCTCGACTACGACACGTACCAGGAGCACGCAGCTCCGAACACCGAGTCGGACTTCGCGTTCAAGGGAGCACTCCGCGATGCGTCGACCGCGGTGTGGCGCGGGATGATCCGCGTAGAGCCAGACGCACAGAAGACGAACGCCTACCAGGAGAACCGTAACCTGATTCTCTCGACCGAGGCGCATGCAGACTCGATTCCCGGTCTCGAGATCCTCGCGAACGACGTGCGCTGCACGCATGGAGCCACGTCGAGTCCGGTTGACCGCGACGAGCTCTTCTACTGCATGGCGCGCGGACTTTCCCGCGGCGACGCTGAGCGGCTGATCGTGCGCGGCTTCTTCCAGGACATCCTCGACCGGATCGAGCTCGACCCGGTCAGGGATGCCGTTGTGCAGGCGCTCGAGGCCCGGATACCGCGGGCATAGCGACGTGTCGGGCGAGCCGGTCAACCTGGCGGAGGCGCTCGGCTCCTTCGAGGAGATCTACAGCCCGCGGATAATTCAGCGGGTCAACGACTACGACGTCCGGATCGCCAAGGTCGAGGGCAAGCACGTCTGGCACGTGCACGAGCACACTGACGAGTTCTTCCTCGTCCTCGACGGGATCTTCGATATCGCGCTTCGGGACGGAGAGGGCGTCGAGTCGTCGGTCCAGCTCGCGCAGGGCGATACCTTCGTTGTGCCGCGAGGCGTCGAGCACAGGCCGTCGTCCCCGGGCGCGTCGATTCTCATGTTCGAGCCCTCCGGCACATCGACGACGGGCGACCGTCATGACGCCATTCCGGATCACGTCGACAGCACCACCGGCCACGTGCTCTGATCCCGCCCAGACGGACCTCTAGACGAACGGCTTCGTCTTGATTTTCTTCGCTTCGGGCAGTACGTCCTCGGCGAAGCGCTCGACCTGCTCGAAGAACTCCTCGATCGTGGCCGATGGAACGTGCGGGTGAATGGTCACGTGGTGGTAGCCCTCGTCGGCGAACTCTCGAAGCTCCTCGAGTATCTGCTCACCCGTGCCCGTCAAGGTGGGGCGCGTGTCGCCCGAGGCGAGCGGGTCGTCGGCATCGACGATTCGTGCCGAGCAGAATGATCCGTACCAGAAGCTCGACATGTCCTTGCCGACGCGCTCCCCCTCGCGGCGCGCGGCGTCTTTGACGCTCCCCCAGACGCGGACGCCCGGGTACGGGTCGAGATGCACCGTGTAAAGGCCGTCACTGCACCGCGCGGACCGCTCGGCGCCCAGCTCGGTGGTGCCGCCCCACAGGATTGGCGGGTAGGGCTGCTGCAGGGGCTTCGGCTCCATCGAGACGTTCTTGATCGAGAAGAACTCGCCCTCGAAATCAACGTACTCCTGCGTCCACGCCGCCTTGTAGACAGCGACGCACTCCTCGGTTAGGGCCCCTTTGCGCTTGAAGTTGGCGTCGAGCGCGGCGAACTCCTGCTGCTCCCAGCCAGGCCCAACGCCGAAGATGAGACGGCCGTTCGAGAGCTGGTCGATCGTCGCGAACTGATGGGCAGTGCTGAGCGGGTGGCGGTACGGCGCGATCCAGACCGACGGTGCGAACTTGATGGTCGACGTCACGGCCGAGAGGCCGCCCATGACCACGGCCAAGTCGAACATTGTGGGCTTCTGCGGGTATGCCTTGGTTCCGGAGAGATTCGCCGGATAGAACATGTCGAGGTCCTTGCCCATGACGACGTGGTCCGAGAACCACAGCGAGTGGTAGTCGAGATCCTCAGCCCGTTGCGCGAACTCGAACGCGCGCACTTTGTCGGGCTCGATCCTCTGGAGGAAGAAGTCCCGTTCGTTACGCGTGAGCAGCCCATGCGTGGGCATGACGACACCGATGTCCATTTCTGTCTCCTTCGCGGCCGTGCGTCTGGTTCGCGAGGCCGGACATTAGCGAACCGAGCGTGCCGTTTCCACGAGCCGGGCGAGCCCGAATCGGCGCGCGTTGCACGCAATCCTTTCCGTCAGGGGCGGTGGTAGCCTCGCCCTAAGGTGACTGACAGCCAACCGCTGAAGTCGACGCCCGACCCTTTGGACGACACACGGGAGATGCCGCGTGCTCGCGGCAGAGCGGATCCGGGCGAAGAGACCGCCGAGACCCCGGTCGAGGGGCCGGCACAGGGCCTCACCGAAGAGGAGGCGGAGCGCCGCATCGCAGAGCGTGGCCCGCTCGAGCAGCCGGCGACGAGCCGCTCGATGGCGTCGATCATTCGCGCCAACGTCTTCACCGTCTTCAACCTGATCCTCGTGTCGTTTGGAGTGCTGACACTCTGGTTCGGCCACTTCGAGGACGGACTGTTCCTTGTGATCGTCGTCGCGAACTCGGGGATCGGAATCGTGCAGGAGTGGCGCGCGAAGCGAGCGCTCGACCGGCTCGCCGGGCTCGTGGCTCCCCACGCAACCGTCGTGCGTGAGGGTCAGGAGCGCGGCGTAGGAGTCGAAGAGGTCGTCGTCGGTGACCTGATCCACGTCGCCCAGGGTGACCAACTGGTCGCTGACGGACAGGTCGACGAGAGCAACGGTCTGCGAATCGACGAGTCGATTCTCACGGGCGAGACGAGAGCTGTTCGTCGTGAGCGCGGCGAGGACGTCCGCTCGGGCTCCTTCGTGCTCGAGGGCAGCGGTCTCTACACCGTCTCGGCCGTCGGGCCCGACAGCTACGCGCAGCGGGTCGCCACCGTCGCCCGCGAGTTTCGCCACCCGCGCTCGCCGCTCGAGCTCGACATGAACCGCCTGCTACTCGCCCTGGTCGCGCTGATGATCCCGCTCGGGGCGCTGCTCGGATACGCCCTGATCGAGCGCGACACCGAGACGGGCGAGGCGGTCACGACGTCGGTTGCCGCTGTCGTGACTCTGATTCCCGAAGGCCTGATTCTCCTCGTCAGCCTCACGTACGCCGTCGCGGCTCTGCGCATGACGAGACGCGGCGCGCTCGCCCAACAGCTGAACGCGATCGAGTCGCTGGCATCGGTCGATGTGATCTGCCTCGACAAGACGGGCACGCTCACCGAAGCCGCGCTGCGGGTGGTCGATCACGTCCCCGCCGACGGGATCGACCGCGAGTTCCTCGCCAGAAGCCTTCGTCGCTACGGCGCCAGCCAGCCCTCGCGCAACTCGACGCTGGATGCGATCGCCGACGCGTTCCCGGGTGAGCCCGAGGAGCCGTCCGGCCACGTGCCGTTCTCGTCGAGCCGTCGTTGGAGCGGCGTGAGGGTTGGAGCGCTCGGCCTCATCCTCGGTGCGCCCGAGCACTTCGACCTCGGGAACCTGGCGGCACGCGTTGCGGAGGAGCAAGACCAGGGTCGGCGTGTCGTCGCAATCGGAACCACGGCGGCGAGACTCGATGAGCCCGTGGCCTCGTCATCGAAACCGCCTCGCGATCTTGGGGCGCTCGGCATCGTCGTCCTCGCTGAGCGCCTGCGACCCGACGCAGATGAAACAGTCGATTTCTTCCGGCGCCAGGGCGTGCAGATCAAGGTGATCTCGGGCGACGCGCTGAAGACCGTTGCCGCGATTGCCGCGGACGTCGGGATTCCCAGCGATCACGTTCTCGACGGCCGCGACCTGCCCTCCGACACGCACGAGCTTCGCCGCGCGGTGCTGGACGCCACTGTGATCGGGCGAATCTCGCCCGAGGGGAAACAGCGTGTGGTCGAGTCGCTGCGCGACGCGGGCCGTTACGTCGCGATGGTCGGCGACGGAGTCAACGACGTTCCCGCGCTCAAGGCGTCCCGGCTCGCGATCGCCCAGGGCAGTGGGACCCAGATGGCCAAGTCGGTGGCTGACCTCGTTCTCGTACGGGGTGAGTTCTCGGCGGTGCCTGCGATGGTGGCGGAAGGCCGAAAGATCCTGCGCAACCTGCAGCGCGTCGCCAAGCTGTTCGTGACGAAGTCGGTGTTCGCGGCGTTCGTCGTGCTCACCGTCGGCCTCTCGCCGCAGAGCTTCCCGGTCTTGCCACGACACCTCACGCTCGCAGCCTCGCTCACGATCGGCTTCCCGGCGTTCTTCCTCGCGCTCGCGCCCTCCAGCGGCACCTGGCGTCAGACGGGCTTCTTGAAGGACGTCGCGCGGTTCGCGATACCGGCGGGTACGGCGGCTGGTCTCGGCGTCGTATCGAGCTACCTGTTTGCGAAGGAGGTGATCAACCTGCCGCTGATCGAGGCGCAGACTGTTTCGACGACCGTGCTGATGATTGTCGGGCTCTACTTCATCCTCGTACTCGAAGCTGCCGGGCGGACACGTGGCGCTGCGGTGGCTGGTCTCTGCGCGGCGATGCTGGCCCTCTACGCGCTGGTGCTCGCGTTCCCCAGTTCGCGGGAGTTCTTCGAGCTGTCGGTGCCCAACGCAGCGATCATCCTGAGCGCTCTCGGCGGTTCGCTCCTCGCGATCCTCGGCCTCGCAGCGATGGACGAGCGCTTCCTTCCCGGTCGTGCTTTCGAGGGTCTGGGCGCTGGGGACGAGTAGCTAACGCGCACCACGCGCCGCCGTCGTTCAGGGCTCCGAACAGGGGCTCGACCCCAAAACGTTACGATGGAGCGGTGAGCTCCCTCACCACGCCGACCGCGCTCGACGTTCCCCGCATCCGGGCCGACTTCCCCGTGTTCGAGGAACGATTCAACGGGCGCGAGCTGGCGTTTCTCGACTCCGCGAACTCATCGCAGAAGCCCCGGCATGTGCTCGAGGGACTCACGGAGTTCTACGAGCACTCCTACTCGAACGTCCATCGAGCGGTCTACGAGCTTGGCGAGCGCGCCACGGCCGCGTACGAAGGGGCGCGGGAGAAGGTACGGGTGTTGCTCGGGGCCGACTCGACGCGCGAGATCGTGTTCACGAGGAACGGCACCGAAGCCCTGAACCTCGTCGCGTATGCGTGGGGGCTCAGTGAGCTCGGCCCAGGTGATGTCGTCGTTAGCACCGTGCTCGAACATCACTCGAACTTCGTGCCTTGGCAGTACGTCGCAAAGCGCAGCGGCGCTGAGTTCGCGATGCTCGGAGCCGATGCGGCCGGCGAGCTCGACCTCGAGCAGCTCGACGAGATCGAGCGGCGCGGCCGCATCCGACTCGTGGCGCTCGGCCTGATCTCCAACTCGATCGGCACCGTGAACCCGGTCGAGGAGGTGGCGGCATGGGCTCGCGAGCGCGAGGCTCTCACCGTGGTCGATGCCTGTCAGGCGGCGCCGCACCGTCAGCTCGACGTAGCGACGCTTGGGGCGGACTTCGTGGCACTGACCGGCCACAAGATGCTCGGGCCGTCCGGCATCGGTGTCCTCTGGGGTCGACAGGAGCTGCTCAGCGCGATGGAGCCGTTCAACCTCGGTGGCGAGATGATCCGCTCGGTGAGCGAGCGAGAGACGACGTGGAACGAGCTGCCCAACAAGTTTGAGGCGGGGACGCCGCCGATCGCGCAGGCATACGGCCTCGGTCTGGCCGTCGACTACCTGACCAATGTCGGGCTCGACCGAATCGAGGCGCACGAGCACGACCTCACCGTCTACGCAATGGAGCAACTGGCGACAGCCGAGGGCGTGTCGGTACTCGGCCCGCCGCCGGAGCGGCGTGGCGGCATCGTCTCGTTCACGATCGACTGCGCCCACCCTCACGATGTCGCGCAGATTCTTGACAGCCACGGCGTTGCCGTTCGCGCCGGCCACCATTGCACGCAACCTGCGATGGAGCACTTCGGAATTCCCGCTACGACGCGCGCAAGCTTCTATCTGTACAACACGCGCGAGGACGTCGATCGGCTGCTCGAAGGGCTCGCGGGTGTGCGAGCGACCTTCGGCTAGCGCGATGTCGGATCTCTACCGCGAGCTCATACTCGACCACTACAAGAACCCGCGCAACCACGGCGAGCTCGACCCCTGTGACGCCCATGCGCAGGGCCAGAACCCGCTCTGCGGCGACGATGTCTCGATCACGATGAACTTCTCGGGCGACGATGTCTCGGAGATCCGTTTCACGGGGCGGGGCTGCGCTATCAGCCAGGCCGCCGCGTCGATGCTGATGGAGCTCGTCGAGGGGAAGACGGTGGCCGAGGTTGCCGAGCTACCGAAGGAGGAGTTGCTCGACGAGATCGGTGTGCCGCTGGCCAAGAACCCGGCTCGTTTGAAGTGCGCGCTACTCAGCCTGGGCGTCGTGAAGCTAGCGCTCCACCGCGCCAGGGGCACGGCACTTCCCGAAGAGTGGGCCGGCTTCGAGGAACGGTGAGCGCGACCGTTCAGATCGACGTTTGTTCGAGCGAAGACCTACCCTCTGGCGCGGTCAAGGTCGTCGTCCACGGTGAGCTGACGATTGCGGTCTTCAACGCGGAAGGCGCGTTGTACGCGATCGAGGATCGCTGTACCCACGACGACGGGCCACTCGCAGAGGGCGAGTTCGACCCGGAGGAATGTGTTGTGGCGTGTCCCCGCCACGGGGCCGAGTTCGACATCCGCAGCGGTAGCGCACTGACCTTGCCCGCCTACCGGCCTGTCGAGACGTTCCCCGTCGACGTCGAGGACGGCCGGATCGTTGTCACCGTCCCGGCAACGTAGGCAATCGGCCGTCCCCCCGCCTGCAGCTCGGGATCAGCTCTGCGCTGACGTCATGCGAGACCACGTATGATTCGACTACCGCGGAAAGGAGGTGGTCCGGACTTGAGTGACAGTAGTAGTACGGGCAGTGGAGGTGCTCGTTCGTAAGGGCGTGTCCCCGGGACCTACGGGGAATCGCTATAGCCACGCGTAGGGGACGCGAGCGTCCTTGCGAAATTTACGCGAGTTTCCTATCGAGAGCCGCGCCTCCACGCGCGGCTCTCGACCTTTTCTCGGCGGCTTCGGGCGCCTGGGCGCGCGTCGTCAATCGACGAAGTTGCGCCAGTAGCGGCTAGCCGTCGGCCCCCGCTGCCCCTGGTACTTCGATCCGATCGCAGAACTGCCGTAGGGCGTTTCGGCAGGCTCGGTCAGCTGCATGAACGACAGCTGCCCGATCTTCATGTTCGCGTAAAGCGTGATCGGAAGATTTGCGACGTTGGAGAGTTCCAGCGTGACGTGTCCGTCCCAACCGGGATCGACGAACCCGGCGGTTGAGTGAATCAGAAGGCCGAGCCGGCCGAGCGAGCTCTTGCCTTCGAGGCGGGCGACGAGGTCATCGGGCAGCGCGAGGCGCTCGAGGGTCGAACCGAGAACGAACTCGCCAGGGTGCAGGATCAGCGGCGCCTCGTCGTCGATCTCGACCAGTTCGGTGAGCTCTTCCATCGGCTGCTTGACGTCGATGTACCCGTACCGCGAGTTTCGGAACACGCGGAAGTAACGGTCGACGCGTACGTCGACGCTCGACGGTTGAACGAGGCTCTCGTCGAACGGGTCGATTTCGATCTCGCCAGCGGCGATCAACCGTCTAATCGTTCCATCGGAGAGGACCACGAGTAAGCAATCTATCGGCGGCCTGTGCCCCGCGGTCGCTAGTGCTCGAGGCGGTTTCGGCGTTCGTGGCGTTCGATCGCGTGCTCGACGAGTCGCGAGAGCAGCGTCGGATAGTCGATACCCGACGCTTCGAAGAGCTTCGCGTAGACGCTCGTCGCGGTAAAGCCGGGGATCGTATTGAGCTCGTTGATGAGAACCGAACCGTCGTTGCGAACGAAGCAGTCGACGCGAGCCATGCCCGCGCACCCGCAGGCGTCGAACGCTCGAAGCGACAGGTCGCGGACACGCTCCGCTACCGCCTCGTCGAGCGGAGCGGGAACGATCAGCTTCATGCCGCCGTCCGTGTACTTGGCCTCATAGTCGTACCACTCACCGGTGAGAACGACGATCTCGCCTGGCACCGACGCGATCGCCTCGTCGTTTCCGAGCACGCTGCACTCGACTTCGCGTCCATCGACGTGCCGTTCCACGAGGATCTTGTCGTCGTGGACAAACGCAAGATCGGTGGCCGCTGTGAACTCCTCGGGGCTCGACGCAATGCTGATGCCGACGCTCGAGCCGAGGCGCGCAGGCTTCACGACGACGGGGAATCCAAACGGGTTGCTGACAGCGTGGTGTGTGCGGAAGGAGACGCTCTCGGTCGTCGGGATCTCGTTGGCCCTCATCACGTCCTTGAAGAGGCCCTTGTCCATCGCGACCGCGGACGCTGCGACGCCGGAGCCAACGTACGGCACATCGAGGAGGTCGAGCAAGCCCTGGACCGTCCCGTCCTCCCCAAAGGGGCCGTGGAGGGCTGGGAACACCACGTCGACGTGCTCTCGGAGCTCGTGCTCGGCCACCTCCCAGCGGCTGCCCGCCGCGATCTCAACCGGGAAAGGGTCGTGACCGGCCTCGACCAGTCCCTCGCAGACCGATCGCCCCGAGGCGAGCGAGACATCGCGCTCGCTCGAGCGGCCACCCATGAGCACGGCAACCCTCACGCGTTGTTCATGCAGGAGGTGGCTCGACCGGTGGGGGTGGCTCGACGGGCGGTTCGACGGGCGGGGGCGGCTCGACGGGTGGTTCCACCGGTGGCTCGACCGGCGGTGGCGGTTCCACCGGTGGCTCGACTGGCGGGGGCGGCTCGACGGGTGGCTCAGGTTCGGGTGGGGGTGGCGGCTCGGCGGCCTGCACCGCGACGGTGATCGTCACCAGCGTTCCCGCCTCAACACGAACACCGCTGGCCGGGTTCTGCCCAAGGACCAGCCCGATCACCGCCGGATCGGTTTCGGCCACCGTCGCGACGTTCACGCCGAAGCCGGCGTTAGCGAGAACGGCCTCGGCGTCGGCTTGAGGAAGCCCGAACACGTCTGGCACCGTAACGACCTCGGGCGCCGGCGGGCCTGTGGACACTCGGAAGGTGACGGTGTCGCCTCGAACAATCTGCGAGCCCGCCTCCGGATTTTGACCGACCACCGTACCGGCTGGCTCTTCGCTGTCGCCAGCGTCCTCGATTGCGGCTGTGAGCCCGAGTTCCTCGGCCGTTCGCACGGCCTCGTCGACCTGCATCCCGACGAAGTTCGGCAAGTCCACTGGGCGGCGACCCTGCGAGACGCGTAGCTCGACGGGCGTGCTGCGATCCACGGTCTCGCCGGCTTCCGGATCCTGGCGGATCACGGTGCCCGGCGGCCGCCGGCTGAACACGTGCACCTGGGTGATGTCGATCAGGCCGAGATCCTCGAGCGCAACGATCGCTTCCTCCACGTCGAGCTGCGTTACGGTCGGGACCTC
>JAUVPB010000220.1 GCA_030598925.1 Actinomycetes bacterium | reverse complement strand
GCGACGACCCGGACGGTATGCGCCCGCTTCGCGAGGCGTGTCTTCAGGGTGAGTCGCGCAACCCGGCGACGTTTGTCGGTCAGTGCGAAGCGCTTGACGTTGACCGCGCCTGGAAACAACACGAGGGAAGCCAGCAAGGCACAGGTGGCGGGCCCGAATACTCGACGCGGCCGCATGCAACGAACGGTCGCTATGCGGCCGAGAGTGTGCATCAGGGGCGGCACGCACATCGCCGCCAGGGAAAACCCCCAACCGCGCCCGCAAGCCGATCGACGTCGCCGTCCGCAATATCGACGCGCGCACCTCAAGCCACCGGAGATCTGGTAAGGCTTAGTATTGGCCCCATGAAGTCGTACAATCTGACCGGGCGCAGATAGGCGCTCGACAACGCACAGGCTCATTCAGCGAAGCGGGATGGAATCGTGACCATCGCCATCGGTGTCGCACGCACGGCAGACTGCCCGGGCCTCCTGTCAGCGCTCGAGGCGGCGGGCGTGCACGGCACGCTCTTTGAGGCCGATGACCAGGTCTGGGTGAACATCCCGGACGACGAGACGGATCCGCAGCAGACGGACACGCAAGTGCTCAACGCGATTGACGAATGGGTCGTCGACCTGAATGTCCCGTTGATCGTCACTCGGCTGGACAACCACCGCTACTTCGTGCACCCACCTGCCGACTAGCGGCGCACGCGACCGCGTATGACGATCGCATGACGACGCACGCCGAGACTTTCGACGACCTTCGCCCGTCGCGCCGTTCCGAGCGCCCGACCCTCGGTCCGAAGTACCCGGGCATTCGCGTGCACTGCAACGGCAACCAGCTGGTCGCCGAGCACGTCGAGGTCCGGATCACAGAGGGCGGGGTCTTCTACCCCATCACGCCCTCGACCGAGGGCGGGGAGATCTACCAGCAGGCCTTCGCACAGGGGGAGCTGAACGTCTTCGGCGAGCAGAAGGTCGCCGTCGAGTGCGAGGGAGAGCACGCGGCCCAGGGTGGAGCCACGGCGTTCGCCGTGTCGGGCAAGCGCACCGTCAACTTCACCTCGGGCCAGGGGCTCGCGTACGCAATGGAGCAGTACTACCACGCTCCCGGCAAGCTCTCGACGATGGTGCTCGAGGTCGCTGCCCGCGCCCTCACGAAACACGCCCTCAACGTTCTCTGTGGCCACGACGATTTCTACGCGGCTCTCGACACGGGCTGGACGATGTTGATGGCGCGGGACGCGCAGCAGGCGGCCGATCAGGCAATCATCCTCCGGAAGGTCAGCGAACTCGCACTGAATCCCGGCATGAACATCCAGGACGGGATGCTCACGACCCACTCCGAGAAGACGTACCTCGCTCCCGAGGCAGAGCTCCTGCGAGAGTTCCTCGGTCGCGTCGACGACGTGATCGAGTGCCCCACCGCCGCGCAGCGTGAGCTGTTCGGTCACACGAGGCGCCGGGTGCCGGAGATGATGGACCTGAAGAACCCGATCTTGCTGGGGCCAGTCCAGAACCAGGAACACCACATGCACGGCGTCGTCGCGCGCCGCAACAACTTCAACGAGCCGATCCTGGGCCTCCTCGAGGGCGCGTACCGCGAGTTCGCCGACCTCACGGGTCGCGCCTACGGCCTCGTCACCGAGTACGCGACATACGACGCCGACACGGTTTTCGTGTCGCTTGGTTCGGCCGCCGAGAACATCGAAGCGGCCGTGGACTACCTACGCGACAAGCGCGGCGCGAGCGTCGGCTCCATTCACATCAACGTACTCCGTCCCTTCCCCGAGGCCGCGGTCGTCGAGGCCCTGCGAGGCAAACGGAACGCGATAGTGCTCGAGCGAACGGACGAGGGCCTCGCGGGCGACAACCCGCTTGCGCGTGACATCCGCGCCGCGCTCGGCAAGGCGCTCGAGGCTAGCCGGTTCGGCGGAGAGACACCGGCGCTCGACGCCGACGAGATCCCGCGTATCTTCCGCGGCGCCTACGGCATCGGGTCGCGTGACTTCCGCCCCGAGCACGTCCTCGGCGCCTACGAGTACGTCGCGGGCGAGACAGCGCGCACAGACGGCAGGAGCGCCGCCGACGGCGAGACGTACTTCGTCCTCGGGGTCGATCACCCGTATGCAGTGATCTCGGACGATCGGCCCTCGCTGCTCCCGGAGGGCGCGATCGCGGTTCGCTTCCACTCGATCGGCGGCTGGGGAATGATCACGACCGGCAAGAACCTGGCCTCGCTGGTCGGCCAGTTCAGCGAGCTGATCTCGGACCGCGTACACGAGCTCGACGGGCAAGGGCCGCCCGAGGAAGCACTGCACATCAGCGCAAACCCCAAGTATGGCTCCGAGAAGAAGGGCGCTCCCACCAACTACTACCTGGTCGTGGCGCCCGAGAGAGTGCGCGTCAACTGCGAGCTGAACCACGTGGACGTGGTGCTCTGCTGCGATCCGAAAGCGTTCACCCACACGAATCCGCTGGAAGGGCTGAAGCCGGGCGGCTCGCTCGTCTGGGAGTCGGCCGAGGAGCCTGCTGCGGCCTGGGAGCGGGTCCCGACGCATTACCGGCAGTGGGTGAGAGACAACGACATCCGCATCTTCATCCTCCCGGGGTTCGACATCGCGAGAGCGGCGACCGAGCGACCTGACCTGCAGCTCCGGATGCAGGGAAACGCGTTCCTCGGGGCGTTCTTCAAGGTCTCGACGTTCCTGAGCGACAACGCGATCGACGAGGAGCGATTCCACGCCGAGGTGCGAGCGCAGTACGAGCGGAAGTTCGGACGTTTCGGCGAGGCCGTCGTCGACTCCAACATGGAGGTGATGATCGAGGGCTTCTCGCGGCTACGGGAGATCGACTACGGCGAGCTCAACGATCCAGACCGCTCGAGCATGCGCCTGCTGCCCATCGTCCCGAACCAGGAGCTTCAGATTCCACCGACCGCAGGCTGCGAGGGCAACGGCTGCACACCCATCCCGCGGCCCGCGGAGCAGAGCCCTCGGGCACCGCTACAGACCCTCGCGAAGTTCGATTCCGAGTTTCGGAGCGGACTCGGCTACCACCAGCCAGCGAGCGCGCTGGCAGCCGTCGGCGTGGTGGCGGCGGGCACGGGCGCGACGTCGTCGAAGTACGTCGCGCGGCGCGAGACACCCGTGTTCATCGCCGAGAACTGCACCCAGTGCATGGACTGCATCGCCGCCTGCCCCGACACGGCGCTGCCGAACACCGCGCAGGACGTTGCGACTGTGCTCGAGACCGCGGCGCGGAACTACGTGACCGATGCCGAGGAGCGCAGCCGGCTCCTCGCCGAGCTGGCCGGCGTCGAGGAACGAGCACGCGCCTCGATGAAGGAGGCCGTCGAGACCAAGGAGAAGGTTCCGTTCAAGGACATCGTCCGACGCGAGATCGGGGCTCTAGAGAACATCTCCGAGCGAGCCAAGGAGGAGTTCACCGGCATCATCGACATCCTGCCGCTCGCCTACAGCTCCGCGCCGGCGATCTTCCGGACGGTTGAGAAGAAGGATCCTGGCGCAGGAGGCCTGTTCTCGATCTTCGTCTCCGATCTCTGCAAAGGCTGCGGAGAGTGCGTTCAGGAGTGCGGCGACCACGAGGCTCTCGTGATGGCGCCGGACACCGAGGAGCTCAACAGCCGGATCACGACGTCGCAGCTCTTCTCGCGGCTGCTCCCAGACACGTCACAGAAGTACCTGGGCCTGTACGAGGGCGACGCACCCGAGGAGGCCCGACCCGCGGCGCTGAAGAACCACCTCATGGTCCGACGCAACTACGAGGCCCTGGTGTCCGGCGACGGCGCCTGTGCCGGTTGCGGAGAGAAGAGCATCCTTCGTGCGGTTGCGTCGGTGACGGAGGCGTACATGCGGCCGATCTACCACCGCAAGGCCGACCGTCTCAGCGAGAAGGCGGACCGGCTCGACGCGAGCGGTCTCGACAGACTACGGACGCTCAGGGAGCGCGGCGACGATGAGTACGAGCTCTTCCGGCGCGCCGTCGCGCACGTCCTCATGGGGCTCGGCGGCGAGAGCGAGGCGGACACGAGTTCGCGAATCGGGCTCGCCGGCGAGATCTCGGATGCCGACATCGTGTCTACCCTCGCAGCCGCCATGCGGGCGGACGCCTTCAACCACCGGGATGTCCAGGCCGTCGACGGAACGGCGCCAGAAGGCATGTCGGTAATGCTGATGGGCGCCAGCACCGGCTGTAACACGGTGTACGGCTCGACACCGCCCAACAACCCGCATCCGTATCCGTGGATGAACTCGCTCTTCCAGGACGGACCTACGATCAGCTGGCTATTGGGCGAATCGCTGCTCCTGAATCACGCCCGCCGATCGGTCGTCCCGGAGCGGCTCGGCGATGCATTGCTCGAGCGCGAGCTGGGCGTGATGACCGAGGACGAGTACTGGCTGCTTACCCGTCTCACAGACGTTGGGATGACCGACCAGGAGATCAGAGAGCTCCCGAAGGTCTGGGTCGTAGGAGGCGACGGAGCGCTCGGGGACATCGGCTTCCAGAACATGTCGAAAGTCGTTCTCCAGAACCGCCCACACGTGAACGCAGTGATGCTCGACACGCAGGTTTACTCGAACACCGGAGGCCAGAACTCTGACTCGTCCACCATGCTGGGCGGATTCGACATGAACCAGTTCGGCAG
>JAUVPB010000252.1 GCA_030598925.1 Actinomycetes bacterium | reverse complement strand
CGTGGGTGGTTGCCCGGGGTGAAGAGCAGGGAACGGAGCGTACGGTCGTTCCAGTCGGTCACGCTTCTCTCCTTCGATGGACGGGCCCTGGCTAGTCGACCTCGGGCCGCTCTGTGCGCATACGATAGTTCGGGTGACGTTGCCGCAGGACATCGTGCAGATGCGAGACACAGAATGACGTCGCCAGGGGTCTCTGGCGCCGCTTCGGTGCTCGCCGAGCTGCGCGCTGGCCGCGTGACCTCCAGCCAGCTCGTCGAGGAGTATCTGGCACGCATCGACGCTCTGGACGGCGAGCTCCGGGCGTTCGTGACGGTGACCCGTGACGAAGCGCGGGCGCGAGCGGCGGAAGCCGACGCCGAGCAGGAGCGGGGAGGTTCGCTCGGCCCGCTCCATGGCTTGCCGATCGCTCTCAAGGACAACATCGCGACCGCGGGGATCCGCACGACGATGGGTTCGACCTTCTTTGCTGACTACGTCCCTGATGAAGACGCCCCCGTCTGGCGCCGACTCAGCGAAGCAGGTGCCGTCCTGCTCGGTAAGACGCAGCTCCACGAGTTCGCGTACGGCGCTACGACGCAGAATCCGCACCACGGTGCATGCAGGAACCCGTGGGACACGGAAAGGACGCCCGGCGGATCGAGCGGCGGCTCGGGTGCCGCGACCGGCGCCGGCCTGTGCGCGGTCGCCCTCGGCACCGACACCGGCGGCTCCGTGCGGATCCCGGCTTCGCTGAACGGGGTGAGCGGGATTCGCCCGACGCTCGGACGGGTCTCCAATACCGGTGTGTTCCACATCACCTGGTCATTCGACACCGTCGGGCCACTCGCGCGCTCGCTTGCCGACCTGGCCGCGACGTTCGATGTGATGGCGGGCTACGACGGCGCGGACGTGATGTCGATCAACCGCCAGGCAGCCAGTCTTGTCGATGCCCTTGGTCGCGACCCGACGGGCATTCGGGTGGGCGTTCCCCGATCCGTCTTCTTCGACGACATTGACGCCGACATCGGCGCGGCCGTGCGGGCGGCCGCCGACGAGTTGGCTGCGGCAGGCCTCTCCGTCGAGCCGGTTGACGTACCCGGCGCCGAAGACGCAGTGGAATCCTGTACGCACGTGATCTGGTCCGAAGCAACCGCGATCCACGCTGAGAGGCTGGAGAACAACCCGGATGGATTCGGCGCCGACGTACGGAGACGGCTCATGTTCGGCTACGACGTGAGCGGTCCCGAGTACGCTCGGTGCGTCGAGCATGGCCGCCGGTGGCGCCGAACGCTTGAACAGCTCTTCGAGTCGGTCGACGTCATCCTCTCCCCGATGAACGGTGTCGTCGCCCCGCTCGCGGATTCCGAGATGATCGAGACGACGGCGAAGCTAACCAGGTTTACGTACGGCTGGTCGCTCGCCGGTCTGCCTGCGCTGTCGGTGCCTTGCGGCCTCTCGACTGGCGGGCTGCCGATCGGGCTACAGCTCACGGCTGCGCCTTGGCAGGACGCGCAGCTGATGTCCGTGGCGGCCGCCTACCAGGATCGCACGGGCTGGCACGACGGGCTTCCACCTCTGCTCGAGCAGTAGGAGACCGTCTACGCGGTCTCGGGCGGCGGTGCGCCGCGCCGGACGCCTAGCCGTCGCGTCGTCGCGCGAGTTCGGCGTCGACCGCCGTTGTGGCGCGTTCGAGCGCCGCGATCTCTTCGTCGCTCCACTCGCGGGTTGTCGCGGCGTGGTGGACCGAGATAATGCCGACGAGCCGACCGTCGGCGAACAGCCCCGAGAGCATCTGCGACCCGACGCCATACACCTCGAGCAGTTCTGGTGGTGGACTCGGTTCCTCGCGAACGTCGCTTTGCACGAGCAGCCGCTGCTCGTCCTCGAGCCACCTGAAGGTGTCCGTCTGCCGTAGATCGAACGGCACTGGCCCCTTCAACGACGCGGCACCGTCTCCGAGCGATTCCACGGCGATCGAGAAATCGTCCACCTCCGCTTCGAGGCGCAGTGTTGTGCGAAAGACGCTCGTCTCTTCGCGGAGCTTGTCCAGAATGCTCTGCAACGACATTGGTGCACTATCTCATATGGTGCACCGCATGGCTAAGCCGAAGAGTTCCTTCGATGCGAGCGACGTTGTCCGCCTCGGCGAGCTGGCAGGGATCTCGCTCGCGGCCGAAGACGCCGAGGCCCTTGCCGGTGCCCTGGCCGGGCACTGCGACATGGTCGCTCCGCTCTTCGAGTTCCGGCTCGAAGATGCGCCGGTCGCGACGATCTACGATCCGCATTGGCGTGGCTGACCTAGCGGCGCTCACGCTACGCGAGGCACGAGACCTGATCGCCGCGCGTGAGCTCTCGGCCACGGAGCTGACAGAGCTGACGTTCCGGCGTATCGCGGAGACCGAGCCCGTGGTCCACGCCTACGTTTGCCTCGACGAGGAGCGCGCGATGGCGCGCGCCGCAGAGATCGATCAGGGCGGAGCAACGGGCTCGTTGCTAGGCGTTCCGTTCGGGGTCAAGGACATCCTCGAGACCGGCGGCCTCGCAACCGAGGGTGGCTCGAGACTGCTCGCCGGCAACGTGCCTGAGCGCGATGCGGAGACCGTGCGGCGACTGCGCTCGGCCGGGGCCATCTGCATCGGGAAGCACGTCACGCACGAGTTCGCCTGTGGGCAGGACGATCTACCTACACGCAACCCATTCGATCTGGCTCGCTATCCGGGCGGATCGAGCGCCGGCGGTGGCGTCTCGGTGCAGGTCGGCTCGTCGCTGCTCGCGCTGGGTACGGATGCGGGCGGCTCGGTTCGCAAACCTGCCTGCGTCACCGCCACGGTCGGCATGAAAGCCACGCACGGTCGAGTGTCGGGCGCTGGCACCATTCCGCAGGCGTCGTCGTTCTCGCTCGATCACGTCGGCACGTTCACTCGCACGGTCGAGGACGCCGCGATCGCGCTCAACGTCCTCGCGGGCTACGACCCGCGTGACCCGCGCTCGATTGACGTCGCCGTTCCCTCGTACACGGACGGTGTTGGCGACGGGATCAGCGGCTTGCGCATAGGCGTCGCGCCCGCGACCTTTCGGGCGGACGACATGCAGCCGGAGGTTGTCTCGCTCTTCGAGGCCGCGCTGTCAACGCTCGAAGCTGCCGGAGCCGAGCTTGCGACCGTCGAGCTCCCGAGCTTCGAGCACGCGCTTGCGGCGCTGTTCACGATCTTTCCGGCCGAGGTGTCGCCGACACATCGCCGATGGCTGAGCGAGCGGCCAGGCGAGTACCACGAGCGCACGCGCCGGCTCCTGCTGCTCGGCACGCTCATCCCCTCTGAGCACGTGAGCCAGGCCAGTCGCGTCCGGGCTCTGCTTCGAGACGAGGCGGCTCGCGTGTTCGCCAACGCCCGCCTCGATGCACTCGTCACGCCGACGCTGCCCTGCGTTCCGCCGCGGTTCGACGAGATGGTCCCCGGCGACTTTGGATCCTTGATCCCGTTCACGGGACCGTGGAATCTGACGGGTCAGCCGGCTCTGTCGGTGCCGTGTGGTCTCACGCCGGACGGGCTTCCCGTCGGCCTCCAGGTGGTCGGTCGACCTTTCGACGAGGCGACCGTTTTCCGGATCGGCGCAGCCTACGAGGCGGAGGCTTGCGTCGAGTCGCGAGCCCCGTTCCCGTCACCTAGCTAGCCGGCTTCGCGAGCTCCCAGAACGCCCCGTCGAAGAACACGAGCGGGCGTCCCGGCTCCTCGGCGTGGGGGACGCGCTCGGTTCGGGCGATCACGACGTCATGATCGCCCACCGTGTGGATCTGTTCGACGGCACAGGCCAGACACTCGATTG
>JAUVPB010000050.1 GCA_030598925.1 Actinomycetes bacterium | reverse complement strand
CGAGTGTCATCTGATCTCCCTCAGGACGATGACCTCCTGAAGGTCTTCGAAGTCCACAGCCGGAGCAATCTGGATGCGTTGGTAGAGGTCGATGTCCTGCTGGCTCGCGCTACGCACAGTCCCGATCCGAAGGCCGGCCGGAAAAAGCGACTCGAGTCCGGCGACCCGCCACCCTGCCGTGACGACCGGCTCACCAACTCGGACTTCGACAGCCTTCGAGACCCGATCGAACACGAGCCCGGCGGCGGGGCTCGCGCCCGCCTTGACAACCCCGCTGGCCGGTGGGCCCTCGCTCAGAGACACCGCCGTTGCCGAGACCACGATCCGCGGATCCGAAAGCAGCCCGACCTTCGCACTCGTCGGTGCAACCTCGATGACACGGCCGACGAGCGCTCCACCGGGCGACACGACAGCCGCGTCATGCTCGACGCCGTCGTCAGAGCCGGCGGCTATCACGACCTCCTGCCGGAACGGGATGGCTGGAACCTGGACAACGCGCGAGACAATGCTCTCGTAGCTGTCGGGAAACGTGGGCCCGCTCACGTAGTCGAGAACCTCTTCGAGCCGATCGAGATCCTGCGCGGCGGTTCGGTTGGCGAGGACTTGCCGGCGCAACTCGGCGAGTTCAGCCCGCAGCGCCTCGTTCTCCTCTTCGGCGTCGGCGAGACCGTTCACGTATGCGTACGCGTCACGAAACGGGCGCGAGACCCGGTCGCCGGCAACAGTCAGCGGATCGAGGATGGCGGAGCCGGCGCGCTGTGCCTCATGCAGCGCACCGCCTTCGGCCTCGCGCAAATACACCGTGGCGAGGGCCAACGAGATCAGCAGTAGCGCTAGTCCGAGCAGGCGTCGTTGTGCCTGCGCGCTGGCTCGCGCAACACGCATGCTTCGCTGCCGCTGATTCGGTCCAAGCGAGCGCGGCAGCCTAGCTGTTCGCTGGCGGGACACGGGAACGCTTTATTTTACGACGTTCGGTCACTGACATGACCGCAGCGTCAGGTTTGTGTCGAAGCGACGATGCGCGGCCCTGCGCGCGCCGCCGGAATGCGTCAACCGAGCCGTCGGCGGCCATTGCGCCGCTTCGCGGAGCGATGGATCGCCTCGAACTCCTCAAGGCTGCGACCGGAGCCGACTGCGACGCACGTCAGCGGCGACTCCGCGACGTGCACCGGCATCTGCGTCTCCGTTCGCAGACGCTCGTCGAGGCCCTGCAAAAGCGAGCCGCCACCGGCGAGCACGATGCCGCGATCCATGATGTCCGCGGCCAGCTCTGGCGGCGTCTTGTCAAGCGTCGACTTGATCGCATCGATGATCTGGCTGACGGGCTCGTCGAGGGCTCGTCGCACCTCGCCGCCCGACAAGACGACCGTTTTCGGAAGCCCCGTAAGCATGTCGCGACCTCGCACCTCTGCCTGAGCCCCATCGCCAGCGGCCCAGGCCGAGCCGATCTCGAGTTTGACTTCCTCGGCCGTCTGCTGGCCGACGAGCAGCTTGTATTCCTTCTTCACGTGGTTAATGACTGCTTCGTCCATCTCGTCTCCGCCAACGCGGATCGACTGTGAGACGACTATGCCGCCCAGGGAGATGACCGCTACTTCTGTCGTACCGCCGCCGATGTCGACGATCATGTTCCCGGTTGGTTCCGACACTGGCAGTCCGGCTCCGATCGCCGCCGCCATGGGCTCCTCGATCAGGTACGCGGCTCGGGCTCCGGCAGAGAGTGTTGCCTCCTCGACGGCACGCTTCTCGACGCCGGTCACGCCGCTTGGGACGCACACGACGACGCGCGGATGTGCCAGGCGGCTGCCGTTGGCCTTGTGGATGAAGTGACGGAGCATCTGCTCGGTCACGTCGAAGTCGGCGATGACACCGTCCTTGAGCGGCCGGATCGCCGTGATCGTCCCGGGCGTCCTTCCGAGCATTCTCTTTGCCTCGACTCCGACGGCGTGGACGTCGCCAGCTCGAAGGTCGATCGCCACAACGGACGGCTCCGACAGCACGATGCCTCGCCCGCGTACGTACACGAGCGTGTTCGCGGTCCCGAGGTCCACGGCCATGTCACGCGCCCCAAAGCCGCTCATGCGACGAAGTACCGACACGCAGTCAGTGTAGAGAGTTAGTAACGAGAAGAACAACCCGATCTCGCGCGACACACGGAGCGCGGGCCGACAGCTAGACGCGTTAGCTACGTGTTGATCGGCACGAGCGCTGGCCAGTGCTGCTCCAACAGCGTCAAGAGGAGCGCCGATGGAAGCCCGACGACGTTCAGGTAGTCACCCTCCACTCTCTCGACCAGAAGCGCGCCGAGGTCCTGGATTGCGTAGCCGCCGGCAAGGCCGCGCCACTCCCCTCTGGCGACGTAACCATCGATCTGCGCAGGCGAGAGCCGGCGGAAGCTCACCGCCGTCTCAGCGACCTCGACGTACTCAGTCTTGTCTTGAAGCAGGCAGAGGCCTGACACAACGGCGTGTGTCTTCCCGGCGAGTTCGGTCAGGATTCGGGTCGCATCGGCCGTGTCGCGTGGCTTGCCGAACAGTTGGCCCTCTAGAACGACGCCGGTATCGACGCCGAGGATGACCCGGCCCGGGTACCGCGCCTGCACCGAGCGCGCCTTGCCGACGGCGTGGGTAGCCACGACCTCGTGGGGCGCGCGATCGGGCAGCTCCTCTTCCTCGTAGACGGGTGCGACTACGTCGAACGGCACCGCCAGCTGGTCGAGGATTGCCCGCCGACGCGGAGAGGTCGAGGCGAGCAGCAGTCGCTCGCCGGCTGACGCGTCGGCGGCGACGTCGTCGTGCACTCAGACGAGCTCTACGTCGTCGAACCAGAGTGCGATCTCGCGCGCGGCCGACTCCGGTGAGTCGCTGCCGTGAACGAGGTTGTTCGGCATCGCGAGCGCGAGGTCTCCGCGAATCGTTCCCGGAGCTGCGGAAACGGGATTCGTCGCGCCCATCGTGGTGCGCACGACCTCGATCGCCGATTCGCCCTCCAGCACGATGGCGAGCGTCGGTGACGACGTGATGAACTCGAGCAACTCGCCGAAGATCGGCTTGTCGCGGTGCTCGCCGTAGTGCTCACCCGCGAGCGCGTCGTCGACGCGGAGAAGCTTCGCTCCCCGTAGCTCGAGGCCTCGCTGCTCGAACCGCGCGAGAATGTCTCCGACCAGCTTTCGCTCTACTCCGTCGGGTTTGATCAGGACGAGCGTGCGTTCCGCCACGTGAGCTCCTTTCGCTCCTTGAGTCGCAAGTTCCGTTCGAGCTCGAGCCGCTTCGCTTCGTCATCCCGTTGCTTCGCGCGCCAGAAGACCCAGCACGCAACGGCGACAGCGACCAGAGTGAACGCAGGAATACCGATATAGAAGAGAACAATTGGCAGCGACACTGACTGCTCTTCCGCGGTCTGGGCCAGCAGAGACACAGCCGTCGTCACCGTCGCCACTTGGTCAGCCTAGCGCGCAGCCGAACGCGCCCTCAGAGCAAAGCGGCTAGTGGTTGCCGCTCTCGACGGCGCGCGGTGCGTCAACGGGCGTCTCGCAATACGGACAGATCTGCCAGAGCGGCTCGAGCGAGCGATGACAGCGGCGACAGGAATCCTTGAGCTTCGTCGTGCAGATCGGGCACGCGAGGTATCCCTCGTCGATCGTCGCGCGGCACACGGGGCACCGCTCCTTCCGGCCGATCGAGTCCTCCATGGCCTTGATCTCGAGCTCGCGCTCGCGGATGTCGTCGAGGTATTCCGGGGGCCGGAAGAAGAGGTAGATGATCGGACCGAGGAACGGTGGGAAGATCCCGAGCGCAACGGCGATCGCGATCAGCCACGGGTCATCTATCCGGCGACGCGCGTCCTTATAGACCCAGTAGGCGGTTGCCAACCAGAACGCGATGGCGAAGAACAGCACGACGTTCTTGATGACGTCCCAGGTCTGGGAGTCAAAGAAATCGCGCACTCCCTGGAAGACGTCGGAGTCTTCTGTCGTCGTCTGGGCCAATAGAAATGAAAGCATTGGGCTCAATTCGCCTAGATGATCAGTTTCCCTACGACATACCCGACACCGAACGCCATTCCGACGAATCCAGCGATGACGAACGCAACAAGAGCGACGGCACCGAACCGCTGCCGCAGCTCTTTCATGGTACGCGTCGCGGGCGGACAGCGACGAGGTCGTGGAGAAGATACAGAGACCCAGAAATGAGCAGTGCCGACCCGCTGCCGCCAGCCAACGCTTGGCCGCGAGCGCGCGCCGCGACCGGATCGTCGACCGCTTCGATCGTCGCGAAGCAGTTGCGGGAGCGGGCTATCAGCATGAGCTCGTGGGCGGGCAGCGCTCTCGCGTTCGTCGAGGTGGTCGTGATCAACGTCGAACCAAGCCGGGCGAAAGCATCGAGCATCTGCTCGACGTCCTTGTCCTCGAGGATAGACAGGACCAGAACGTGCTCGCTTGCTCCGAGCTCTCTCGCCAGCCACGCAGCCGCGTGCGGGTTGTGAGCCCCGTCCCAGATCTCACGCGGTTGGTCGGCGACAACCTCGCAGCGGCCCGGAAGCAAGGTCGCGGCGGCTGAGCCTGCACCGACGCTGCGCCCCAGATGCGCCTCGGCCGCGGCGATCACCCGCTCGGATGGCGTGTTGGCCACGAGCACGCGTTCCGCGCCCCTCGCGATCGCCTTGTCACGCCACTCGGGTTCGCCGAGCACGACCGTGGCACCTGGATCGACGACGGCGAGCTTCTCATCGGCGATCACGGATCGCTCCGTCCCCAGCTCCTTCTCGTGATCGAGAGCGATGTTGGTGAGCACCACGACCTCAGCGCTCAACACGTTGGTCGCGTCGTGCCGCCCGCCCAGCCCCGCCTCGACGATCGCGACGTCGACGGCCTCCGCCGCGAAGGCGTTCAGCGCGGCAATCGTGAGGAGCTCGAACTGCGTGACCGGCTCGCCCGCGTCCGCTTCAACGGTGTCGACCGCCTCGAGAACCGGTGCGATCACCGAGCTCAGCTCGAGCTCGACCCCGTCAACCCGGAACCGTTCCGCGAGCGAGATGACATGCGGCGAGAGATACGTACCTGCCCGCTGCCCGTTAGCGCGAAGCAACGCCTCAATCCGTCTCGCAGCCGTGGACTTGCCGTTCGTGCCGACGACGTGCACGACTCGATACCGCCGCTCGGGATGGCCGAGTTCGGCCATAAGCCGCCGCATCCGATCGAGGCCGAGTTGAACGCCGAAGCGGTCACGCGCTTCGACGAGCGCCAGCGCGTCAGCGGCCGAGAGCGTCGCGCTCACGGCGATAGCGCTCGAGCTTCTCACGCTCGGCGCCGACCACCTCTTCGGGCGCCCGGTCGACGAACTTCTCGTTGCCGAGCATCTGCTCAGCTCTGGCAATCTCGGCGTCGAGTCGTTCGAGCTCCGCGTCGACATCGCCCGTGGGCGTCGCGCCGTCGAGTCGCACAACGGTCGCGAGAACACGACGCGCATCATCGTCGAGGCCGTCCAGCGACGCCACCACCCCGCTTCGCCTGTACGTCGTCGCAATCTCCCGGAGGCGGACGAACACGTCCTCAGCCGGCTCGTCACGATCGGCTCCGCCCGCGTCTGGCCAGGCAGCGCGAATGAGCGTGCCCTCGTGGTCTGGGAGGTGGTGCCACACCTCTTCGGTGACGTGCGGCATGACCGGATGCAGGAGCGACAGCAGCCGTTCGAGTGCGTACAACGCGGTGGCGCACGTGTTCGGATCGCTCTCGTGCAGCCGCGGCTTGATCGCCTCCGCGTACCAGTCGCAGAAGTCGTCGAAGGTGAGGCGGTACAGCACCTGAGCCAATGCGGCGAAGTCGAACCGGGCGAGTGCGTCGTCGACCTCCGCCCTCGCTGCCGCGATCCTCGACAGGATCCAGCGCTCTTCGAGAGTCGCAGGCCGCGCCTCGGCGGCCGTCCCCTCGGGCAGGCTGCCCACGATCAGGCGTGAGACGTTCCACAGCTTGTTCGCGAGCTTGCGGCCCTCCTCGATGAATCCGTACGAGAACCGCACATCCTGCGTCGACGACATCTTGCAAAGCCCATATCGCGTTGCATCCGCGCCGTGCTCGTCGATTACGCCAAGGGGATCGATTCCGGTACCGAGGCTCTTCGACATCCGGCGACCGTCGGGCGCGAGCACCGTCGAGTGGATGATCACGTCCTCGAACGGGACGTCGTCGACGAGCTCGAGGCCGGCCATGATCATCCGCGCGACCCACAGAAAGATGATCTCGCGCGCCGTCGAGTTGACGTTCCCCGGATAGAAGCTCGCGAGATCTTCGGTCTTGTCGGGCCAGCCTAGAGTCGCAAAGGGCCACAGCGCGGATGAGAACCAGGTGTCGAGTACGTCCTCGTCCTGGCGGAGGTCGCCGCCGCCGCACTCTGCGCACGACTGCGGTGCCGTCGTTGCGACGAGCGTCGCACCGCATCCGCAGTACCAGACCGGTATCCGGTGTCCCCACCAGAGCTGCCGCGAAACGCACCACGGGCGGATACTTCGCATCCACGTGAGGTAGACAACGCCCTGCTGTTCCGGATGGAAACGGACACGGCCGTTCTCGACCACCTCGATCGCCGGGCGGGCCAGGTCCTCCATGTCGCAGAACCACTGCACCGACAACAGCGGCTCGATGCGGGAGAGACATCGTTCGCAGGTGCCGACCGAGTGCTCGTAGGGCTCACGACTCTCCAGCAGGCCTTGTTCGTCGAGCAGACGCACGAGGCGCTGCTCGGTCTCTTCCTGCGTCAAGCCGGCGAACTCCCCGGCGTCGTCGTTCATTCGTCCGTCGAGGCCAATAACGGTCAGCTCGGGCAACTCGTGGTCCCGGCCGATCTCGAAGTCGAGCTGGTCGTGTCCCGGAGTGACCTTCAAGGCGCCGGTGCCGAAGTCGACTTCGATGCGGTCGTCCGCGATCACGTCGACCTCGCGATCGACGACAGGCACGCGTACACGCGCTCCGACGAGGTCACGATAGCGCTCGTCTCCAGGGTTCACGGCAACGGCGACGTCCCCAAGCATGGTCGCGGGACGGACGGTCGCGATCGTGATCGCGCCCTCCCTCCCGACGAGCGGATAGCGAATCGACGTCAGGTGATCGACGACGGTCTCATGTACAACCTCGAGGTCGGAGATCGCCGTCTCGCATCGTGGACACCAGTTGACAATCCGGTTGTCCCGGTAGAGCCAGCCCTTCTCGTGCAGGTGTACGAAGAACTGGAGGACGGCGCGAGAGTAGGCCTCGTCCATCGTGAAGCGCTCTCGCCTGTAGTCGAGTGATGCGCCGAGCCGCCGGTACTGGCCCATGATGATGCCGCCGTACTCCTCCAGCCACGCCCATACGCGCTCAACAAAGGCCTCTCGTCCGAGCTCGTGCCGCGACGTGCCCTGCTTGTTCAGCTCCTTCTCAACGACGTTCTGTGTGGCAATGCCAGCGTGGTCGTAACCTGGCTGCCAGAGCGCGTTGTAGCCCCGCATGCGATGCCAGCGGACGAGGACGTCCTGAATCGTCCCATTGAGCGCGTGTCCCATGTGCAGCGCACCCGTAACGTTGGGCGGTGGCACCGCGATGACGTATGTCGGACGGTCAGCGTCGGGGTCGGCGTCGAAGAGGCCCTCGGCCTCCCAGTACTCCTGCCAGCGTCGCTCTACGCCGGCTGCCTCGTACCGCGTATCCATTCCTGCATAGTAGGTTCCTGACCTCCTGTCCCAGCGGCGCGACGGTGTACGCCGGTTGAGCGGCGGCCTCAGGCAGCGCGAGCTGGTTTGCCCCGCCGGGCCAGGCGACTCGTAGCGGCTCCGCCCGCAGGAACGGACTCGCCTCCGCCTGCCCGACCGCTTGCGCCAGGGCGATAGCAAGAGATCTGATTCTTGCCTGCCTCTTTCGCCGCGTACAGGGCGACGTCCGCACACGCCACGAGATCGGATACCTCGAGCCCCTCCTGTGGATACCACGCGATGCCGGCCGAGAGCTTCACGCTCTCCGCGTGATCGAAGTCGGTCCGGGCCACCCGCTCCATGACGCGCGCCGCGATCGCACGCGTCTCGGCCTCGGTGCGTCGAGCCAGCAGGATCGCAAACTCGTCACCTCCGATTCGGAACGCCTCGCCATCTTGCCGGAGGGCCCTCGCGACGTGCTGGAGTGCAGCGTCGCCGGCCGGGTGTCCATGAGTGTCGTTGATCGACTTGAAGTCGTCGAGGTCAAACAGGCAGAGGCCGACCGTCAGGTCCTGCTCCCGGGAGGCGGCCTCCAACTGGTCGAGCTGCTCGGTGAAGTACCGGTAGTTCCCGAGCTCGGTGAGAGAATCCGTTCGGGCGAGCCTCATCGCCATCAACGACCGATGGGCCGTTCGCTGGTACAGAGTGATCGCGGCGAGCGGGCCTGCGAGCGTTAGCGGCAGGTACGCCGACGACTCAGCGAGCGCTACCAACATGACGGTCGTGGAGGCCATCACAGCTCCGGGGACGAGCGTCTCCGATGCTGTCGACCGGAAGAGGAAGCGCACGGCCTGACGGGTGACGCGGGCGATAGCAGCAACGATGAGCGTGACATTGATCGTCCAGAAGACGATCGAGCCTACGAAGGCGGAGATGACGAGCAGACCGACGGTGCGGCTCGCTCCCGTAGCTTGCATCGCCACGGCTGCAAGCGCGCCAGCCAACGCGTAGACGCCAGCGTTGTAGCAGACGCGCCGAACCTCTTTCCGTTCAAGGACCTGCACGACCACCGACGCGCAGAAAGCGACGACAGCAGCTGCCGCCCAGCCGTACAGAAGGCCTGCGCTAAGGATGAACAACGCCGCGAGCGAGACGCTGCCGGCCGACGCGCGACCCAACGGCACCGGGACTCCCTCGGCGAGTGTCGCGGCGGCAATGAGGGCAAAGAGCCCGGTCACCTGTCCGGGGCTGAGATTGACCGCCAGCTCGCGAACGGCGACGAGAACTGTCAGCGAGCCGGCGATGACAACCGGCACGAGCAGCGGCCGAAGCAGCGCACTTTGGCGATCCGTCAGCGGCGGCGCTTGTAAGGGTCGCGCCGCGTTCAACGATCGCAAGGGTCGAGTAAGCGATCTCACCACGATTGTCTCCCATTCCCACCATGCCGCTACCGGGCGGGAACCGCGAACCACATCCCTCGCACGAGTGAGCGGCGGCGTGCTGGCTCGAGCCGGCGCCCGGCGGCTATTGCGAGAGCGTGGGTCTTGGCGAGGCTAAGCCGAAGAGGCTTCTTCGAGCTCGTCGGATAGCCCCTGGCCACCGCCAGAAGTCACGAGCGTCGGTTTCAGGTTCTGCGTGATCGTTTCCTTCGTGACCACGCATTTCGTCACATCGCCACGCGAGGGCAGCTCGAACATCACGTCGAGCAGTGCGAGTTCGATGATCGAGCGCAATCCGCGCGCGCCGGTCTCCCGCTCGAGAGCCTTGTCGGAGATCGACCAGAGCGCGTCGTCGGTGAAGACAAGCTCGACGTTGTCGTAGCTGAAGAACTGCTGGAACTGGCGCACGAGTGCGTTCTTCGGCTCCCCGAGAATCTGAACCAGATCGTCTCGAGTCAGCTGATGGATCGCCGAGATCACCGGCAGCCGTCCAATGAACTCCGGTATGAGGCCGTATGCCAGTAGATCTTCTGGCATCACCTCTGTGTGGAGCTCGTCGGAACTGAGCTCGTCCTTGGAGTTCACGGCGGCGTTGAAGCCGACCTGGTTCTTGCCGATCCGCCGTGCGATTAGCTGCTCGAGACCGGCGAACGCGCCTCCGCAGATGAAGAGAATGTTCGTCGTGTCGATCGACAGGAACTCCTGGTGCGGATGCTTCCGCCCACCCTGAGGCGGTACCGAGGCGATCGTTCCCTCGAGGATCTTGAGCAGCGCCTGCTGCACGCCCTCGCCCGACACGTCACGGGTGATCGACGGATTGTCGGCCTTCCGAGCAACCTTGTCGACCTCGTCGATGTAGATGATCCCAGTCTCGGCCTTCTTGACATCGAAATCAGCAGCCTGAATCAGCTTGAGGAGGATGTTCTCGACATCTTCGCCGACGTATCCAGCTTCCGTCAGCGCCGTGGCGTCGGCGATGGCGAACGGCACATTGAGGATGCGCGCGAGCGTCTGGGCCAACAGCGTCTTGCCGCAGCCGGTCGGCCCGAGCAGCAGAATGTTCGACTTCTGCAACTCGACGTCCGAGCCATCGCCCGACATACGGACACGCTTGTAATGGTTGTAGACCGCGACGGAGAGCGTTCGCTTCGCGGGTTCCTGCCCAACCACGTAGTCGTTGAGGGTGTCGTAGATCTCCTGAGGCCGCGGCACGTTGTCGAGATCGAGGTCTGTCGGCGCCGTGAGCTCTTCATCGATGATCTCATTGCAGAGGTCGATGCACTCATCGCAGATGTAGACGCCAGGGCCGGCGATCAGCTTCTTGACCTGCCGTTGGCTCTTCCCACAGAAGCTGCAAAGCAGCTGTTCGTTTCCATCCGTCGCTCTGGCCACTGTCTCTCTTGATACCTCGGTTTGCGGCTGTTTGCCAGGGTGAACTGCGTAAGCCGTGCTTTAACGGTGCTCGATCACCGTGTCGATGATCCCGTATTCGTTAGCTTCTTTCGAGGTCATGAAGTAGTCACGCTCCATGTCCTGCGAGACCTTCTCGAGGGTCTGACCGGAGTGCTCGGCGATGATCTCTTCGAGCCGGCGCTTCAACGAAATGACTTCCTTCGCGTGAATCTCGATGTCGGTCGCCTGCCCCTGGAAGCCGCTCTGCACCTGATGGATGAGGATCTTCGCGTTCGGAAGCGCCATCCGCTTCCCGTTGGTGCCGCCGGCCAGCAGCAGCGCGCCCATGGACATCGCGACACCGACACAAATGGTCTGGACGTCGGGCTTGATGAACTGCATCGTGTCGTAGATCGCGAGACCCGCGTAAACCGATCCGCCGGGTGAGTTGACGTAGAGCGAAATGTCCTTATCAGGCTCCTCCGACTCGAGATGGAGAAGCTGCGCGACGACCACATTCGCGACCTGGTCGTCGATCGGCGTCCCGAGAAAGATGATTCGCTCGTTGAGCAGCCGAGAGTAGATGTCGAAGGCGCGTTCGCCTCGCGACGTCTGCTCTATGACCATTGGGATCAGTGGACTCATTCATCGACCTCGCTTCCAGGCGTCCATATCTTCCGGCTCGACGGTGCGTTCTCCTTCTCTGGAGTCCACAACTCCTCGCGAGCCTCTGCCAGCTCGACCGGGATCGCCTTTACAGACGTCATCACCTCGTCGAGCGCCTTCTTGAACCTTAGGTCGCTGCGCAACCTGTCGAAGCCGTCACGCTCACGGATCATCTCGACGGCGCCGCCAGGATCGTCGCCCGCGTCGCTCGCTTCTTGCCGGATGAAATCCTCCACCTCTTCGTCGGTGACCTCGACCTCGAGCCGGTCGGCGACAGCCTCGAGGGTGAGCTCGCGCTTGACGGCGCGCTCCGCCTCGATGCGCAGCTGCGCATCGATCTGCTGAACCGTCTGGCCCGTTGCGGCCAGGTAGTTCTCCACCTTGAGTCCGCGCTGCTCGAGCGAGCTCGCGAGCCCATGCCACAGCGAGCGAGCTCGCGCCTGGACGATCGGCTCGAGGCGTTCGAACGTCGTCGCTTCGGCCAGTGCGTCAAGCGTGCGTTCGCGGAACTGCGCGTCGATCTCGGCGTCGAGCTGTTCGGTGAGCACGTTCTCGATGTCGGCGTCGAGCTCCGCGAGCGTCTCGAACTCGCTTGCCAGCACCGCAAGCTCGTCGTCGAGCGGTGGCAGAACCTTCTCGTTGATCTCCTTGACGGTCACGTTCACCTGCGTGGTCGTCGAGTCGCCCATGTCGACTGTGACGGCGTTGGTCTCCGCGACGGATGCGCCGATGATCGCCTCCTCGATCTCGTCTCTCAGCCGGCCGTGCCCGACTTCGATCGCGTAGTCGCGCGTGATCTCGTCCCCCGTCAGATCGACGACTACGGTATCGCCGGCAGCCGCCGGTCGTCCTTCGACAGGCGACAGGCTGGCGGCGCTCAGACGGACGCGCTCGAGCTCGCCCTCAATAACCTCGCGAGGCAGCTTGGCGTCGGGCCGGCCCACCTCGAGCTCTGTCCAGTCGGCGAGCCCCGGCGGCGGAAGGACGTCGACGGTTGCACGGAAGGTAAACGGGCTCCCCATTCTGGGATTCTCGTCCCATTCGAGCTCGGGCTCGGCGACCGGGCGGATCTCGTTCTCGCTCGCTGCTGACCAGAACCAGCCACCCGCGTGCGTTCTGATCGCTTCTGCGGCAAGTGCATCCTGGCCTACCCGTGCAGTGACTACCGGGAGCGGCACCTTTTTCCCGCGCCGAAAACCAGGGAATGACATCGACTCGGCGAGATCGCTTGCGGCGTGCTCGATCGCGTGGTCGATCGCGTCCACGTCGATCTCGATCTCGAGCCTGACTTTGTCGTCGGGCAGCTCTTCAACGCGCGCCTTCACCGCGCCCATTCAATCAGACACGGTCTGCGCCAGAGCATGAAGGCCGGCTCTAGCCCGTGAGCAGGAAGCAGCGCGCGCCCGGGCGAACAGGTCGGGGTGGCGCTCGAGGTCTCAGACGTATGGCGGTCACGCAGCGGTCTGCTGCCGTTCGCGGCAGCGTTCGCGGCGTGTTTCGTGATTGTCGCTGGAGGCGCCAGCCACGCCCATGCCGCCATCGCCTCCGCGAGCCCGTCAGAGACCGCACCTGCGATCGCCGAGCTCACCGCCGGCGGCTATCAGGTGCTTGCCCTGCCGCCCGCGCCATGGTCGCCAACCGCCCGACGCGGGCCAGCTGGCGCCGGGCCGGCGCAGGTGCTGCGGTTGGCGGTCGTGCTCGTGAACTTCGACGACGCTCCCATCGAGCCGTTCACGTCGAGCGAGGTCGAAGCCACGCTGTTTGGACCATCCGGATCGGTCGCGGCGCTCTACGAGGAGCAATCGTTCGGACTCGTACGGCTCGAAGGCAATGCCTTCGGCTGGCTGACCGTGCCTCGCGGCGACGCCCCGTGTGACTTCAGCGCGTGGGCGGCCAGCGCGTCGGCGGCGATCGGAGAGGACGTCCTCTCCGGGTACACGAACCTGCTCCTCGTCTTCCCCACGACGGCCGCATGCGCGTGGAGCGGTCTTGCATACGTCGGAGGAACGACGGCGTGGCTCAACGGCAACCCGAGCGCGCGCGCCGCAGGTCACGAGCTTGGCCACAACCTCGGCCTTGGCCATGCGAGCTCGCTGAGCTGCGTCGGCCCGGAGGGGCGCGTGCCTCTCTCGGCCGACTGCGAGAAAGCGGACGAGTACGGCGATCCGTTCACGCTGATGGGGTCTGGCGGAACACTCCACGTGAACGGGATCCACAAGGCGCAGCTGGGCTGGCTCGGAGCCGCCAACGTTCTCGATGTCTCGACGAGCGGCAGCTATGAGCTCGCACCGCTCGGAAACTCGAGTTCTGTTCCCCAGGTACTCCGCATTCCGCGAGGCGACTCGGTCCTCGTCCTCGAGTACCGCCAGCCGGTCGGAGCATTCGAGCGTTTTGGTGGCCCTCTCGAGCCACGAGGCGGCGTCACGGCACGCCTCGCCATGGGCTCGGGGAGCCTGCAGCAGTCCCTCCTCGTCGACACCACTCCCGGAACAGCGTCGTACACGGACGCCGCGCTCGCCGTCGGGCATGAGCTGGTCGACGGTGCGACCGGAGTTCGCGTCAGAACGCTAGCGACCACGCCGGAGCGCGCGAACGTCCACATCGTCGTCCCGGGAACGGTCACGACCAAGACGCCCGTGGCCGGGGCTGGCAGGCCGACGACGCTCGCCGCCGTCGTGACCCCGGGGCGGAGGCGCGCACGCGTCGACCTGCGATGGTTGCCCCCTGCCGGCGACGCTGTGAGCCACTACCTCGTCTTGCGCGACGGGCGCCTCGTAGCTCGCACCCGGCAGCTCGCGGCCACGCGCTTCGAAAAACACGGGCGCGGCATCTACAGCGTCGTCGCTGTGAGCCCGAGTGGCGTTCGCAGTG
>JAUVPB010000191.1 GCA_030598925.1 Actinomycetes bacterium | reverse complement strand
GGCGAGCCTGGATCCACCAACGTGTAGGTGTCTCTCAAGAACGAGATCTTCTCCTTGTCAACTCCCGCGCTCGCAAATCGCTCGACCACGTCGTTCTCCACGCCCCAGATCATCGGGCTGATGAACCCTTCCGGCGGCGGCGAGTAGGACGAGCTGATCTTCAAGATCTGCGCGACCAGCGTCGGATCATCGGGAATCCAGTTCCCCATCACGATACGACCGCCGGGACGCGTCACTCGAACCATCTCCTTCGCGACGTCGAACGGCCTCGGTGCGAACATCGCGCCGAAGATGCTGACGACAAGATCAAAACTGTCGTCCGCGAGCTCGTGCAGATCCGACGCGTCGCCTTCCTGGAACTCGCAGTTGGCGAGGCCCTCGCTCTCGGCCTGCCTGTTTCCTGCCTCGACCAGGTTGCTCGCGATATCGACGCCAAGAACGTTCGCCCCGACTCTCGCCGCCGGCAGGGCTGTAGTCCCGTCACCGCACCCGAGATCCATGACCCGGAGTCCTTCGCTGATTCCCAGACTCACGACGAGCGCCTCGCCGCTCTCTCTCATGCTTTGCGCGATGCGCGTGAAGTCGCCCTTTTCCCAAAGCGCCTTGTTCGGATTCATCGGTTCGACCGCCTTCCTAGAGACCAGTAAGGACTCGGCTCGTCGTGCGGGCGGCTACTGCGCGGCTTCACGCATCAGCGTCCCGACGCAGGTTGATAGGACGAAGCCGAGCGTATCCAATCACCGTCGCCGTCGCCGACGGCGCAGCAGCAATTCCAGAGGCCCATCCTCAAACTGTCTTGCCTGCCGCCGACGCGGGCCGCTAGTCGAGGCGGAGGCTAACGAAGACGCCGCCTCGGTAGGCGCCTGCCGGCCGTTACCTTGGGAGTTAGCGTCGCGGCGAGAAGAGGCGCCAGCTGTCTGGCACCCCCTTTAGGCTGTGCTCCCCGCGATCCTCGAACTCGAGTCCAGATCCGGCAACGAGATCCTTGACCGTGCTGGAAACAAGGACCTCGCCGGCGTCGGCCTTCGCCGCTATACGTGCGGCGATGTGGACGGCGATCCCACCGAGATCTCCGGCCAGCGGCTCGACCTCGCCCGTATGCAGCCCCGCGCGAACCTCAAGATTGAGGCGGGACACGTCGTCACAGATGGCGCGGGCGCAACGAATCGCTCTTCCTGGCCCGTCGAAGGAGGCGAAGAACCCATCACCGATGGTGTTCAGCTCCTGGCCGCGATACTCGGTCAGCCGTCGCCTGACGAGTGCGTGGTGCTCTTCCAGGAGCTTCCTCCAGTCGGCATCCCCGAGCTTCGCCGCCCACTCGGTCGAGCCGACGATGTCGGTGAAGAGAATGGTGGCCAGGACGCGCTCCGGTTCGACAGGGCTGCCGAGCTGGTTCAGAAACGATCCGGTCTCGTTCACCACGAACTCGGTCGCAGCAGGATCCGCCCAGGAGTAGTGGTCGACAAGGCCGGGGACCTCCTTGACGATCGCCCCCGCAATGCGACTCGCCACGTACTCGGCCTGAGCCGCGCGAGCCCGGCGACACAGAATCAGGCAAGGGACCCGAACCGCCGACAAAACGTCGGTGACGTCGCCTTCCATCACCATCCGTTGGAAGGCGACCGCCGCCCCCGGACTCGCGCTCCGGCGCATGTGCTGCACGTACCAGCGCTTGACGTCCTCGTCAGCCGCGAGGGTCGGGCTGTTCTCGCGCAAGAACCGTTCGAAGAACTCAGTCGAGCCCCAGCCCTCGGCCACTTCACGCAGCCAGACACGCCACTCGTCGTCGCTGCGGGCCCACGGATAGTCCGGACTCGCTCGCCCCCGCGCTGACGGGTCATAGAGGACCAGTCCCTTCGTCCGCTCCGGGTACGTCGCCGCAAAGAGAATCGCGATCCGCGCTCCCTCGTTAGCGCCCGACCAGAGCACCGCGCGCTCGGCGCCCGCGGCGTCCATCACAGCGCGCACATCGTCCATCCGCGTCTCGAGACTTGGTACCTCCCGCCCCCGATCAGACAGACCGGTTCCGCGCTTGTCGAACAGGATCACGCGCGCGAGTGACCCAAGACCCTCCAGGTGCTTGACAAAGAGCGGCTGCTCCCAGGCCGAGGAAAGCTCGGACACGCTCCCGCGGATGAACACCAGATCGGCCGGACCTTCGCCAAAGACCTGGTACGCGACGCTGACATCGCCACTCCTTGCATATCGAGGCTCGGGCACGTCCATGCGCACAGTCTCCACGATCCGACGCGGCGTGTGATGCGACGATCATCGGGGCGCTCGAGGCGCGTCTCGGCCGGTCTGGCTGACGCGCGAGCGGTGGCCTGGCTCCCGGCGGACGGAGGAAGGCGGCTGGCAAGGGCGCATACATAACGGACTCCTCGCTTGCCGACCCGCCTGCCGCGGTTTGGAGGCGAGGCCGTCGTCGAATCCTCAGCCCGAGATCTCGTAGCGCATGAGCACCGCACCGACGCCCGCCCCACGACGATCCCGCTGGACTCACCCGCCGCGGCTTCGAACGCTCGAGCCGGAGACGTGGTCCCGGCATGCCACGTGGCTCGAACTCTTCTTCGACCTCGTCTTCGTTGTTTGCATAGCGGCGCTCGCATCCCTACTGGCCCACGATCTCTCAGTAGTGGGGTTCCTCCGATTCGTCGGCTTGTTCGTGCCGGTTTGGTGGGTCTGGTCCGGCTTCACGTTCTACGCCGACCGCTTCGATACGGACGACGTTGTCCATCGGGCGCTCGTGGTTCTCGGAATGATGGCGGTGATCGCCCTCGCGGTAACGATTCCAGGGACGTTCGAGGGCGCGTCCGCCGAATTTGCTCTCGCGTACTTCGCAGTTCGGGTGACCCTGATCGCGCTCTACGTGAGAGCCTGGCTCAGCGTTCCCCAGGCGCGAGGCCTCATCGAGAGCTACCTCGTGTTCTTCGGGAGTAGCGCCCTGCTCTGGCTCGTCTCCGCGTTTGTGCCGGAGCCGACGCGTTTCGTCCTCTGGGGCGTCGCCGTGCTCGTTCAGATGCTGTTGCCGTGGCTCAGGCGCGAGCTGATGGAGCGTATCCCCGTGAGCGTGTCGCACATTCCCGAGCGGATCGGGCTCTTCACGATCATCGTTCTCGGCGAATCCGTCGTCGCCGTCGTCGTGGGAACCAGCGAGACGGTCTGGGAGGCACGGAGCGTGATCACAGCCGTCGCCGGCTTCCTGGCTGTCGTAGCGCTTTGGTGGACGTACTTCGAGAGCGTCGATCATGCTGCGATCGGTCGCGGGATCCGCTCGGGGCTGACGTATGTCTACGGACACATCCCGCTCCTGATCGGCCTCACGACGATGGCGGTCGGAATCGAGCTCTCGATCGAGGAGTCCCACCAGGAGCACCTCAGCACGGCGGCTGCCTGGGCTCTCTGCGGGGGAGCTGCGATCTTCCTCGTTTCTGTCGTCGTCATCCATCTCGCGACGAGAGACTCCGCGAGGCAGTGGAAGGAATCGCGCCGTGCGGCTGGGGCTGTTGCGGCCATCGTTCTTGCCGCGACCAGCGAGCTCGTACCTCCCGTGGTCGTCGCCTTGCTACTCACCGGGGTTCTGATCGCGGTTACTGCAATCGACGTGGTAGACGAGGCAAGACCGGCCGTCGAGCACGATCGGCCCTGACCTAGCCGAGCCCGCATGACCGAAGCCATTCCTCGGAGGCAACTCGCGTGCACGCCGCATCGCCGGCACAGGTAGAGGCTGGCGTCAGAGTACGGCGCCTACAAAGCACTAACTGCGAAGCCCGCGTTTCTTCCGTAGAGTCTCTCACCCCGTCTCGAGGTTGATCTGCTGAGGTCGATCTCGCGATCTGGGTTTCTTCCTCGTTCCCGAGGTGCTGGGAGGCACGGGCATGATGAGGCGCGTTCTGCTATCGGCGGCTTTGATCGGGCTCTCGCTCGGCCTCGTCGCGGGCAATGCGGAAGCCGGCGCGCCCCAGCCGAGCTTCCCGATCAGAGCGGCGTTCTACTACCCCTGGTACCCGAGTACGTGGACGGTGAACGGCTCCCACGTCTTCTACACGCCGACGCTCGGCTACTACGACTCCTCCGATCGGGCGGTGCAGCAGGCTCACATCCGGGCGCTGGACAGCGCCGGAATGGACGCCGCTATCTCCTCGTGGTGGGGCGCGCAGCACCGGCGCGACACCCGCTTCGCCGAGTTACTCGCGCAGACCGAGAGTCTCGGCTCGTCCCTGAAATGGACGATCTACCACGAACTCGAGGGCAAGGGAGACCTGACTCCGGCCGAGATCGGGCGCGATCTTACGCACCTGCAGGGGCACGCCCAGAGCGCTGCCTTCTTGCGTGTTGACGGCCGGTTCGTCGTCTTCGTCTACAACGTCGGTGACGACTGCGACGTGGCAGACCGTTGGGAGCAGGCCAACGCCTCGCTCGGTGAGCCGGCCTACATTGTCCTGAAGCTCTTCTCTGGCTTCCGCGACTGTCCCACCCAGCCCGACAGCTGGCACCAGTACGCACCTCTCGAAGCCGTCCAGCACCACACGGGCTACTCCTACGCGATCAGCCCCGGCTTCTGGCGGGCCGACAAGAGCGCCGCTGGTCTCGAGCGTGACCTCCCGCGCTGGCAACGGGACGTCCGAAACATGGTCGCGTCGGGCGAGCCCTGGCAGCTCGTGACCACCTTCAACGAGTGGGGCGAAGGCACGGCGGTCGAGCGCGCCGACGACTGGGGGAACAGCTACCTCAACGCCCTCGCCGAGGCCCCGACGCCTCCGCCGACGTCTCCGCCACCGGCGCCCCTGGTCGATGGGCGCCCAAGCAGCCCTCACCCGGCTCCGGCCCGAAGGAGCTTCAGGCTCGGTGTCCTCAAGTTCAAGGGCACCAACGGCGTTGTCGCACGGGTGTCATGCCGAGCCAGCGGGCAGAGCCCTTGCCGCGGCAAGCTCACGCTGACTGGCAGGGTCAAGCAGACATTGCTTCGTCGGGTCGCCGCGGCTGGCAACCACGCGGCGCCGCGGAGGAGGGTGGTACTGGCCAAGAAGAGAATCGTGGTCAAGGCCGGACAAGCGAAGACGATCAAGACGAGGCTGAACGCGACCGGTCGCAGGCTCACCGCCCGTCTGACGGCGAGGCAGCTTCGCGGCATCAGGATCACTGTCAAGGCCATCCTCCGAGACACGGGCGGTCAGCGGCACACGTCCTCGAAGACACTCAGGTTCCCTCGCTAAGGCTTCGTTTAGGGAAGGCGATCGACGCTAGGCCCGAAACAGGTCTCCCTGAGCCAGAATGATCAGGCGATCGGCTTCATCGGGAGGGCTTGAGCGTGGCGCCGAAGGCTATGGGTTGTACGTGCAATCGATCGACGCGTACGACCCTGCGTCATCGACGATCGCCGAGCAACTCACCGAGCAAGACGTGCCGACGGGGCACGGAGGTCAGTGGCACCCAGCAACCGTCGCCCGACTACTGGGCCTC
>JAUVPB010000122.1 GCA_030598925.1 Actinomycetes bacterium | reverse complement strand
TTGGCGACGATGCCATCACGCTCATCGCTGGGGAGCTCGAACGTGAGGTCGTCATCAAGCACGGCGAGGACGAGGACGTCCTCGAGGAGGTCTACGAGGACGCCCCAGAAGATCTTGCTTCGCGACCGCCAGTGATAACGATCATGGGACACGTCGATCACGGCAAGACGACGTTGCTAGACGCGATTCGAGAAAGCACGGTTGCCGAGACCGAAGCGGGCGGTATCACGCAGCACATCGGCGCGTATCAGGTCGAACACGACGGGCGAGTCATGACCTTTCTGGACACGCCGGGACACGAAGCCTTCACTGCGCTGCGAGCCCGCGGAGCGAAGGTCACCGACATCGCCGTACTCGTGGTGGCAGCGGATGACGGCGTCAAGCCGCAGACGGTCGAGTCGATCAACCACGCTCGCGCCGCGGAGGTGCCGATCGTCGTCGCAGTCAACAAGATCGACACCGAGGGCGCGAATGTCGACCGCGTGCGACAGGAGCTCGTCGCCCAGGACATCCAGCCCGAAGAGTGGGGCGGAGACATCCAGTTCGCCGACGTATCGGCGAAGTCGGGAGAGAATCTCAACGAGCTACTGAACAAGATTCTTCTCGTCGCAGACGCCGAGCTCGAGTGCACGGCCAATCCCGAGGCCGACGCATCGGGGACGATCCTCGAGAGCCGACTCGAGGTTGGCCGAGGCCCGGTCGCGACGATGCTCGTCCAACGAGGGACGCTTCGGGTCGGGGACGCGCTCGTCGCAGGGGATGCCTGGGGGCGGGTCCGAGCGCTCCACGACTACCACGGACAACGAATCAAGGAAGCGAGCCCCGGCACGCCGGTTGAGATCATCGGGTTAGACCGTCCACCTACCGCGGGCGAACACGTGCGCTCCGTCGAGCATGAGCGTCAAGCCCGCCAGCAGGCGGCGACCCGCGCCGCACGACTTCGCTCTGAGCAGCTGGCCCGCCAGTCGAAGAAGGGCGTTGCACTCGAAGACCTGTTCTCGCACCTGGGTGCCGGCGAGGTGCAGGCGCTCAACGTGATCGTCAAGGGTGACGTTCAGGGTTCGGTTGAAGCCGTCGCTTCAGAGCTCTCCAAGATCGACCATCCTGAGGTCGGCGTGGATGTGCTCCACACCGGTATCGGTGGGATCACCGAGAGCGACGTCAATCTGGCAGTCGCTTCGAAGGCATTGGTGGTGGGCTTCAACGTCCAGCCAAACGCCGAGGCGCGCGCCCTCGCGAAGCAGGAGGGCATCGACATTCGCACGTACCGGGTGATCTACGAGCTGACGGACGAGATCGAGCTCGCGCTGTCCGGCATGCTCGCGCCCGAGAAGGTCGAAGAGGTGACCGGCGAGGCCGAGGTGCGTGAGCTCTTTCGTATCTCTCGACTCGGCGTGATTGCCGGGTGCCACGTCACAAACGGTGTTGTACGGCGAATGGGCCACGTTCGGGTGCTGCGAGGGGGCGCGGTCGTCTACGAGACCACGCTTGCGAGCCTGAAGCGCTTCAAGGACGACGTGCGAGAGGTGCAGGAAGGCTTCGAGTGTGGCATTCAGCTCGAGGGCTTCAACGACGTGAAGCAGGACGACGTCTTACAGTTCTTCGAGACGAAAGAGATCGAACGAGATCTCTCCTCGCCGGCTTTTAGCACGTCGGGCGACGACTAGACGTCGGGATGGGCGGCGGCTACGTCGGCATCGTCTCGGCAGAGCTGCACTTTCCGGAAAGCCGCTCCCTCAAGACCAAGCGCAGAGAGCTGAAGTCGGTCAAGACCCAGCTCGTGCAGCGTTTCCAGGTCGCTGTCGCTGAGGTTGACCACCATGAGACGTGGCAACGGTCACGCTTGACCGCCGCCTGCGTCGCCCGGCAACACAGCGACGCGATGAGTATTCTCGATACGGTCGAGCGGTTCCTGTGCTCGCGCGGATTCGAAGCCGTGATCGTTCAACGCGACGTAGCAAAGCTAAGCGACTGGCAGGCATGAGCAGCGCTCGTTGGCGCGTCCCGTGAGCGGTCGCATGCGACGGGTGGACGAGGTCCTCCGCGAGGTCGTATCGGAGAGCGTGGGGTCGCTCAAGGATCCGCGAGTTGGTTTCGTCACTGTGACCGCCGTCAGAACAAGTCCTGATCTCCGACTCGCCACGGTCTTCATCAGTGTTCTCGGCTCAGAAGATGAGCGCGCCGACACTCTGCAGGCGCTCGAGTGGGCGCGTATCTCGATACAGGACCGAGTCAATCGGGAACTCCGCCTGAAACGAACCCCGGTTTTGACCTTCGAGTACGATCAAATGATGGAGTCCAGCGCGCGGCTCGAGAAGCTGCTCGACGAGCTGGACCAGGAAAGTAGCGATGAGCCAAGCAGCTGATTTTGAGTCGATGGTGCGCGCGCTCGCCGCCGCGGAGCGCGTCATCGTGGTCGCCCACGAGAGCCCCGACGGGGACGCGCTCGGGTCGCTCGTGGCAATGCGCCTGGCGTGTGAGCAGCTCGGCAAGGACGTCGTCATGTATCTGACGCCCGAGACCGGACTTCCGCGCGAGTACGCGTTCATGGACATCAACGGTGTTCTTCGTTCTGCTCCCGACGACTGTGAAACCCGGGTTCTCATCGCACTCGACTGTGCCAACGCGCGGCGGGTTGGCCCCGACCAGTCTCCGCTTGAGCGCGCGGCATCAGTTCTCAATATCGATCACCACCACGACAACAGCCGGTTCGGCGACATCAACGTCGTGGTCGCCGATGCGTCGTCGACGGCTGAGATCCTCGCCGACCTCTTCGAGCAACTTCGCGTAGAGCTCACGCCCGCGATCGCGGAGGCGGTCTACATTGCCATCGTCACCGATACTGGGCGCTTTCAGTATGGGAATACGACGCCGAAGACGCTGAGGCTCGCCGCAGAGCTGCTCGAGGCCGGGGCCGATGCGCATCGCATCTTCCAGGACCTGTACGAGAGCACAGAGCTTGGCAAGCTGCGCCTGCTTGCGCGAGCGCTCGATAATGCCCGGGTACTCGACGACGGCCGGCTGATCGTCGCCTCTCTGAGCCGGGACGATTTTGCCAAGGCTGACGCCGACGAGCCACTCGCCGAGGGCATCATCGACTACCTTCGCTCGGTGGCTGGCACAGACATGGTTGCCCTCATTCGCGAGCCTCCGCTGGACGGCTTGCTCCCTCCGCGAAAAGCGAGCCTGCGAACGACACACGCGGGGCTCGACGTGTCGGCGATCGCGCGTCAGTTCGGCGGTGGTGGTCATCGGCAGGCCGCGGGCTTCTCGACGGACGAGGAAGTCGACGATCTGGTAGCGGCTCTGGAGGCCGCGTATCGGGGCCAGCTCGACGACCAAGCTGCCTGACCCCTCGCCGATGCAGGTTCAGGAGCCTCACCACAGCTTCCAGGGAGCCACGGGCCACAACGAGACCACCCTCGGATCCGGCGCCACCCTTGGGTCCGGCACCGCCCCGAACGGCCTCGTGCTGGTCGACAAGCCCACGGGCCCGTCGTCCTTCTCCGTTGTTCGACACATCGGACGAGGGCTGGGCGGCGACGCCTCCACTCGCAAGGTCAAGGCTGGCCACGCCGGAACGCTTGACCCAGCCGCGTCGGGTCTGCTCCTCGTCCTGGTCGGCCCGGCGACCCGGCTGGCCCAGTACCTCGTGGGCCTCGACAAGCGCTACCGGACAGAGATCCAGCTCGGCGTCACGACCACGACAGGCGACGCAGAGGGTGAGCTGCTCGCCGAAGGGCCCGTCCGCTCGACTCAACACCTTGCCGAGGAGCTTGTAGGCGCGATCGAGTTGCCGGTACCGGCGGCTTCGGCGGTCAAGATCGACGGCGAACGCGCGTACAGGCGCCTCCGGCGCGGCGAGCACGTCGAAATGCCCACGCGTCGCTCAACAATTCACGCCCTAGAGGTGATCGCCCGGCTCGATGACCGGGTGACGCTCGACCTGTTCGTGTCGAGTGGTACCTACGTGCGAGCGATCGCCCAGCATCTGGGCGGGCACTGTCTTTCGATCAGGCGCCTCGCCGCAGGCCCTTTCAACGTCTCCGACGCTGACCCGACAACGGTTCTGCCTCCAGCGGACGCGCTTGCGTTCCTGCAACACATCGAGGTAGACGCGGCCGGAGCGGCGGCACTTCGCAACGGCCGCACTTTGCCAAACGACGGTGAAGGTACAGCGCGCGCTCTTCACGCAGGGCAACTTGTGGCCGTCGTCCGCCTGGACGGCAACGTTGCTCAGCCCGCAACCGTGATCGCGCCATGATCGTCGTCCGCGATCTAGCGCAGCTCGAACCAGCCAAGAGAGCTGTCGCGATCGGTGTCTTCGACGGAGTACATCGAGGACACCACGCCGTGATTGGCGCGGCCGTCGCTAGCGAGCGCCGCTCGACGGTTCTCACGTTCGAGCCTCACCCTCGGATCGTGCTCGGCTACGGCGTGCAGTTGCTCGCCCCCGTGGAGCGACGAATCGAGCTGATCGCTGCTTGCGGAGTCGATGAAGTACTCGTGGTCGAGTTCACGTCTTCGCTCTCGCGTCTGACGCCCGCGGAGTTCGCGCAGGCTGTTCTCGAACCGGTGGGGGCGGAGACGATTCACGTTGGGGCCGACTTCCGTTTCGGCCACGGCAGAGGAGGCGACGTCGGCGTATTGCGATCGCTTGGGTACCCCGTCTCAGCCGTGCCAGTTGTTCCGGGCGTGTCCTCCAGCGAGATTCGGGCGTCGATCAGCGAGGGGGACGTTGGCCGCGCCGCCGCCATGCTGGGGAGGCCGTTCGAGGTCGCCGGTGAGGTTGTTGTCGGAGATCGCAGGGGAGGGACCCTCGGCTTTCCAACGGCCAATCTCGCCGTCGATCCAACACTGCTCGTACCGAGCTACGGCATCTACGCGGGCTCCGCCCTCGGCACGCGCGTCGCGATGTCGGTCGGCATCAACCCGCACTACGGCGGAACCGAGCGTCGTATCGAAGCCCACCTGATCGACTTCGACCAGGACATCTATGGCGAGCATCTGCGCATCGACGTATGGCAGCGACTCCGTGGCGAGCGAGCGTTCGAGAGCGAGCGAGCCCTGATCGAGCAGATCGAGCGAGACGTCAGCGACGCTCGAGCTGCGGTGCGCCCGGCCTGAGTGACGAAGCGCCGCAAACCGAGTCGACGCCGACGTAGCACGGCCGCTGCCTGGCGACGGATGCTAGCCTTGGTGACCGTATGAGCATCACGAAGGAACGAAAAGGAGAAGTCCGCGAAGCGCACGCTCGGCACGGGACCGACACAGGGTCGCCCGAGGTCCAGGTCGCCGTGCTGACGGAGCGAATCGGCAACCTAACGGAACATCTGAACCAGCACCGCAAGGACCATCACACCCGGCGAGGGCTACTCAAGCTCGTCGGCCGGCGGCGCAGGTTGCTCACGTACCTCGAGCGGAAAGATGTCGAAACGTATCGGTCGCTGATTCAAGAACTAGGCTTGCGGCGATAGGCGTCGCAGCTGCGGGCGAGGCGCGGTGGAAGTTTGAGGGAGTTCGCACAGCGAGTTGCCTCAAACCTCCGCCTTCGCCTCGGATCCGCGCGAGAGGAGGACCATGACGAGTGTTCTAGGCATTAGGCGTAACGCCGTTGCCGCCGTTGGCGGCAGCGAGATTACCTTCGAGACGGGCCAGCTTGCAAAGCAGGCCGACGGGGCCGTCGTTGTACGGAGCGGTGACACGATGATTCTGTCGACCGCGCAGGGCCGTCTGGAAGGACGTGATGTCGACTTCTTCCCCTTGACGGTCGACGTCGAAGAGAAGATGTACTCCGCTGGCAAGATCCCCGGCGGTTTTTTCAAACGAGAAGGTCGAGCAACTGAGAAGGCGATTCTCAACGCTCGGATGATCGACCGTCCGATCCGGCCGCTCTGGCCAAAGGGATACAAGAGCGAAGTCCACCTGATCGCGACCACGCTATCGACGGACATGATCCACGCGCACGACACGCTCGCGATCAACGGGGCCTCTGCGTCTTTGATGATCTCGTCGCTCCCGTTTCTTGGGCCGATCGGCGCAGTCCGTATCGGCATGGACGATGCCGACAACTTCATCATCGAGCCGACGCTTCCCCAGCTGCTCGACTCGCCCCTCGACCTGATCGTGGTCGGGACGCGCGACGCGATCACCATGGTCGAGGCCGGTGCTGATGAGATGCCAGAAGACGTTCTGCTGGCCGCCCTCGAACTGGCACACACCGAAATCCGCTCGCTGTGCGACGCGCAAGAGGACCTTCAGCGTCAGGTCGGGCGACCCAAGCACATCGACATGGACACGGTGGACGAAGTCAGCCGGCGATCTGCTGCCGACATCCGCGCAAAGGTCGAGACCGACGGACCAGACGGTCTGGACGATCTCCTCGTGTCAATCGAGGCAGACCTCTGTCCCGCGATCACGATGACCTCGACCGAAGAAGACGTCACCCGACGCCAGCAGGTCCGCTCCGCGCTCGCGATGGTTGCCGACGAGCAGCGCCTCGAAGCAGTCGAGGAGCGGGTCCGTGCACAATTCGACTCCGAGATCCGCGCGCTCACTGACGCGGAGCAGGACTCGAAGGAGCTCAAACAGGCGAAACGCAACGCCCTCCTTGCGCAGATCAGCGACGGCATTGATTTCCCGTGGGTTGCTGACGACGGCGCAGGTCCCGACAAGACAACGGTTCAGCTGGTGAAGAAGGCCACGGACGCGATCTACAAGCGACTCGTCCGGCAGAAGATCGCGGTCGACAAGCGGCGCCCCGACGGACGTGGATCCGAGGAGATCCGCGCGATCGAATGCGACGTATCCGTCTCACCGCGCACGCATGGCTCGGCGCTGTTCACCCGTGGTCAGACCCAGATCATGTCGCTGCTCACCCTGGGTACAGCGAAGGAGGGTCAGCGCATCGACGATCTCTCACTCGAAGACGAGCGGCGCTACATGCATCACTACAACTTCCCGCCGTATTCGGTCGGTGAGACCGGCTTCATGCGCGGCCCAAAACGACGCGACATCGGACACGGCGCGCTCGCTCAGCGGGCGCTCGAGCCAGTAATCCCGGACGCCGAAGACTTCCCGTACACGATCCGCGTAGTCTCAGAAACCCTCGAGTCCAACGGTTCCTCGTCGATGGGCTCGGTCTGCGGCTCGACCCTTGCGCTACTTGACGCTGGTGTCGATATTCGCCGACCGGTAGCCGGAATCGCCATGGGCCTGATCAAGGAAGGTGACGACTACGTCATCCTCACTGATATCCAGGGCGCGGAGGATCACCTCGGCGACATGGACTTCAAGGTCGCCGGAACGAGCGAAGGCATCACCGCGCTCCAGATGGACATCAAGATCACGGGCGTGACGAGCGGCATCATGCGAGACGCGCTCGAGCAAGCAAAACAGGCTCGCACGTTCATCCTCGATCGGATGGCCGAGACTATCTCGGAGGCTCGCGAGCAACTTGCCGACCACGCCCCGCGGATCAGCACGGTCCAGATCGACCCTGAGCAGATCGGTCTCATCATCGGCAAGGGCGGCGAGACGATCCGTGCCATCGAAGCCGACCATGACGTTCAGGTCGACATCGAGGAAGACGGCACCATCCTGATCTACGCGGTTGAGGGCACCAAGGCAGACGCCGCCGTCGCCTTCATCAGTGCTCTGACGAAGGAGCCTGAGGCCGGCGATAACTTCACTGGCAAGGTCGTCAGGACGACCGACTTCGGAGCCTTCGTTGAGCTCAAGAAGGGCCTCGACGGGCTTCTGCACATCTCGAATGTCGGGCCTGGGCGAATCGGACACATCGAAGACGTGATGGAGCGCGGCGACATCGTCGACGTAACGGTGCTCGAGGTCGACAAGGACCGGGGGCGCATTGCCCTCAAGCTCGTGAACAAGCACGAAGACGACGGACTCGTGTCGCCCGAGGCCCTCGTCGAGCGCGCGAAGGCCTCCGGATCCTCGCAGGAGCGCAACGGGCGAGACTCGAACCGTGACGAGCGCCGTGACGGCGGAGACGGTCGAAAGCGCCGCCGCCGCAGCGGCGGTGGGGGGGGAGACCGTTCCTGAGGAGCCATTGCGACCTCGCGACCCGAGGTCGAATCGGTCGCAACAAGCTGTCGCGGGCGCGTGTCAGTCCCTACGCTGAGTGAAGAAATATGACGTCGCGATAGTCGGAGCCGGTCCAGCCGGCTCCGTCTGCGCGTACCGGCTCGCCCGTAGCGGGGCTCGGGTCATCCT
>JAUVPB010000132.1 GCA_030598925.1 Actinomycetes bacterium | reverse complement strand
GCTCTCTACGAGGGGACCGAGCGCGGTCATCTTCTCGGCTACGGTCGTGTAGTCACGCTCGACAGCGGCAAACTTCGGCATCGTCCGGCCGGGCACCGGATCGCATTCGCCCTTGCGCCAGTCACGGAGGACGCCGCCAGGCTGGGCGAGTTCATCGGGCGTGTCGTGCAGCAGCGGCGTCGCCACGACGTCGGTGCGAGTGCCCAGATGCGTGCGGGCAAGCTCGCTGAAGCGCTCAGCGATCAGCAGGAACGGGTCCCAGTCCGTCTTCGTCTCCCACGGCGGCGGGATCGCAGCGTTGAACGGATGCACGAACGGATGCAGATCGGTAGACGAGATGTCGTGCTTCTCGTACCAGGTCGCGGCCGGAAGAACGACGTCCGAGTAGAGCGCCGACCCGTTCATGCGAAAGTCGATCGTCGTGAACAGGTCGATCTTCCCCTCGGGTGCCTCCTCGCGCCAGCGAACGTCGCGCGGACGCTTGTCGCCCGGCGTCTCCGCGGCGGTCGCAGCAGCGTCGGGAACGCCGAGCAGGTGCCGCAGGAAGTACTCGTGACCCTTGCTCGATGACCCGAGTATGTTCGCCCGCCACAGGTTGAGCACGCGCGGGAAGTTCGCCGGATCGTCAGGATCTTCGCAGGCAAAGCCGAGTCGGTCCTCTTGTAGCTCAGAGACCACGTACTCGGCCGGCTCCTTGCCCGATTCGTGTGCCTCGTCAGCGAGGTCGAGCGGGTTGCGGTTGAACGTCGGGTAGGACGGCAGCCAGCCCATTCGGGCCGCTGTGGCGTTGCAGTCGGCGACGTGCATGCCCTCGAACCGGCCGTGGCCCAGGGGTGACGCCATCTCGGCAGGATCGTGGTGCTCGTAGCGCCATTGGTCTGTGGCCAGGTACCAGAAGGGAGTCGAAGCCTGCTGCCTCGGCGGCCGGTTCCAGTCGAGCGCGAACGCGACGGTTGCCCAGCCCGTGAGCGGTCGAACCTTCTCCTGCCCGACGTAGTGAGCCCAGCCGCCCCCGTTGACGCCCTGGCAGCCGCACAACACCACGAGGCTCAACATCGCCCTGTAGATCTGGTCGGAGTGGAACCAGTGGTTGGTTCCGGCGCCCATCACGATCATCGAGCGACCGCCGGTCTGTTCGGCGTTGCGCGCGAACTCGCGCGCGATTCGAATCGCGAGCGTCGCGTCTACGCCCGTGATGCCTTCCTGCCAGGCCGGCGTACACGGAGCAGAAGCGTCGTCGTAGCCGGTGGGCCAGTCGCCTGGCAATCCGTCGCGCCCGACGCCGTACTGCGCCAGCATGAGGTCGAACACTGTCGTGACGAGGCGCCCGCTGATCCGCTTGGCAGGTACGCCGCGGCGTATCGTCGTGCCTCCTGCGCGCGACGGATCGTCGAAGCGGGGGAGGTCGATCTCGACGAGCTCGTCGTGACGTCCGAGCAGCGTGAGCGCCGGGACTGCGTCGCCAAGCTCGAGGTTCCACTTACCGGCACCCTCATCGCCCCAGCGGTCGCCGATCGTGCCGTTCGGAACGACCGGATCGTTCGTGTTCTCGTCGATGAAGGCTGTCTTCCAGTCGACGTTCTCGCCGTTCAGCCCGAGCTCGTCCGCGCGCAGGAACCTGCCGGCCACGTGCGCCTCGTCCCCGCGTTCGTCAAGAGTGACGAGAAACGAGAGGTCCGTGAATTGGCGTGCGTAGGACTCGAAGTGCTCGGTGGTTCGTTCCAGGTAGAACTCGCGCAGGATCACATGCCCCATCGCCATCGCGAGGGCTCCGTCGGTGCCAGGGCGCGCCGCGAGCCAGTCATCCGCGAACTTGGTGGAGCCCGCGAAATCCGGCGAAACGACAACCACTTTTTGGCCCTTGTAACGGGCCTCGGTCATGAAGTGGGCGTCAGGCGTCCGCGTCTGCGGAATGTTCGAGCCCCAGATGATCATGTAGCTGGAGTTCCACCAGTCGGCGGATTCGGGCACGTCGGTCTGATCGCCCCACATCTGAGGCGATGCCGGCGGTAGATCGGCGTACCAGTCGTAGAAGCTCAAGCAGACGCCGCCGATCAGCGAGAGAAAGCGCGTCCCGGCCGCGTAGCTCACCATCGACATCGCGGGGATCGGCGTGAAACCGACGATCCGGTCAGGCCCAAACTCGCGCACCGTATGCACGTGGGCAGCTGCGATCAGATCGGCCACGTCGTCCCACGACGCCCGCACGAACCCGCCCTTGCCGCGAACCGACTTGTAGCGGCGAGCCTTTTCCGGATCCGAGACAATCTCGGCCCACGCCTCCACCGGGTCGCCAAGTCGATCGCGCGCATCACGGAACATCTCGAGCAGCACACCGCGCACGTACGGGTACTTGGGCCGAACGGGCGAATAAATGTACCAGGAAAACGACGCCCCTCGCGGGCAGCCCCTCGGCTCGTAGTCAGGCGTGTCGGGACCGTTGGAGGGGTAGTCGGTCTGTTGCGTCTCCCAGGCGACAATGCCGTCCTTGACGTGGATCTTCCACGAACACGAGCCGGTGCAGTTGACGCCATGGGTGGAACGCACCACCTGAGTCGACTGCCATCGGCTTCGGTACGAGGACTCCCAAGCTCGGTCGAAGGGCTCGAGCTCGCTGTGCCCGTCTGCCGAGCGCTCATGAGGCGCGAAGAACTGTCGCGCCCTCATCAGTCCCGAGTGAGTGGTCATAGCCGACTCTTCCTTCCGGTCGCGTTCAGCACGGCCTTTCCGCCCCGGTTCGCACGACACGCAAGACGAGGGCGGTGACGACGGACCACACAACTGATGCCATCACGGGGTTCGACGTCGTGGTCGACGTCGTGTTCCACGCGATCGCCCGGCCAGGACGTCTCGGCCTCCGGCACCCAGCCACCCATCCACGTCTTCGATGTCGTCTCGGCCAACACCATCAGAGTTCCTCTTTCGAGTCGGTTCCCGCGGATCCGCAGCAGCGCATCCTGCAACCGCCACCAGCCGGGTTCGCAGACATGTGCAGGCAGCCGCCCCGACCGGCAACTGTCTTCGACCCAGACACAATCAGGCGTCCAGGCCCACCACATTAGCGGCAGCGCGGCAACAACCTGTGGGAAACTACTGTGCTTACCCCACGCGCGCCTATGAAATGGGGCTCTCAGCCTCCGTAGTTATCCGGGAACACGGCCTGGCACGAGGTCGTGGGGATGGTCATATGGAGTCTCGACGAGCTTGCGCCTCTTGGCGTAGCGGTACGCAGCCCGGAGATGTGGTGCGTGCCACGCGCGCTTGGTTGAGGCCGCGACGTCGGACTCGGCCAAGAACTCTTCGATGACCCAGGACTCCGCGGCAACGGCACCCACCCGCGCTGAGCCAGATAGCTCTCGAGGTGGCGGGCCACGTTCCGGAAGTTCCGGCGGTGCCCTACGGTACGGTTCAGTCGAGCGAGACGCTCGTCGTAGTGGGTGAATATGCGGTGCGTCGGGGGCCTCCCGAGAGATGGAGTCTGCACCTCGGACAATCGGCTAGAAAGGACATCCCATTCATGGGTAAGAAACGTCCCGATATGAACAAGATGATGCAACAGGTCCAGCAGATGCAGGCCGACATGGCGAAGGCTCAGGACGAGCTGGCCGATGAGACGGTCGAAGCCTCTGCCGGCGGTGGCATGGTCAAGGTGACCGCATCGGGCGCCGGCACCATCACGGCCGTCAAGATCGCCCCTGAGGCGATCGATCCCGACGACCCCGAGATGCTCGAGGATCTCGTGTTCGCCGCCGTCAACGAGGCGCTCCGCAACTCGAACGAGCTCCAACAATCGAAGCTTGGCGGCGCGATGGGCGATCTCGGCGGGCTCGGAGGCCTGGGCCTGCCCGGCACGTAGGGCGAGCCAACGCGTAGAGGCCGCCTCGCCCAGCGGGCGCAGTTTGCCTCAGACCATCTCGCGTCGTCCGGCGAGAGCGCGTCCCAGGGTCACTTCATCGGCGTACTCGAGGTCGGCGCCCACCGGCAGCCCGCTAGCCGGCCGGGTGACGCGCACCAACGAGCGTAGTTGCTCAGCAAGGAACGAGGCCGTCGCCTCTCCTGTCATCGTCGGGTTCGTCGCCAGCACGACCTCCACGACCTCGTCGGCTCTCGCGCGCGCGAGAAGACCGTCGATACGCAGGTCAGACGGGTCGACACCGTCCAGCGGCGAGAGCGCCCCGCCCAGAACGTGGTATCGCCCGCGAAACTCAGACGTTCGCTCCACCGAGACGAGGTCAACCGGATGCTCGACGACGCAGATCACTGACGGATCGCGCCGGCCGTCACGGCAGATCTCGCACGTGGGCTCCTCGGTCAGGTTGCCACACACCGTGCAGAACCCGATCCGCTCCTTGGCGTCGCGAATTGCATCCGCCAACGCCAGCGCGTCCTCGCGCGAGGCACGTAGCACGTGAAACGCGAGCCGATGCGCAGTGCGGTTGCCTATCCCTGGCAGCTTCGTGAGCTGCGCGACGAGGTTCTCGACCACGGGACCGACCATCCGGGCATTCTGCCTGTCCCACCCGAGGGCGGACGCCGGAGGAAGGGCCTCGCCGGTCAGCTACGCTCAGATTTCGATGCGGAGCGGCGACTAAAGACATGAACGGTCAGGATCTTCGAATCGCGGTCATCGGTGCGACCGGCGCCGTTGGCACCGTGACCCTCGATCTGCTCTCGCAGCGCGGCTATCGCCGGGTGCGGGCGCTCGCGAGCGCACGTTCGGCCGGCTCATCGGTCACGTTCGGCGACGAGCAGCTGACCGTCGAAGAGGCGACTCCGGAGCTACTCGCGGCCGGCGAGTTCGACCTCTGCTTCTTCTCCGTCGGGACGTCGACAAGTCGCGAGCTCGTCCCCCACGCTGTCGAAGGCGGCGCAACCGTTGTCGACAAGTCGGACGCGTACAGATTGACCGACGGCATCCCGCTGATCGTCGCCGGCGTCAACGACGACGCTATGGCAGCTTCAGGCGTCGGCGCGGGCAACCGGATCGTCGCCAACCCGAACTGCTCGGCGATGCAACTCACCTGTGCCCTCAAGCCCCTGCATGACGCGGCCGGCCTCGCATCGGTACGCCTGTCGACGTACCAGTCGATGTCGGGGAAGGGCGACATCGGCATCGAAGAGCTGCAGGCCACCCCCGCGGCCGGAGCCGATCTGGGAATGGATTGGGAGTACGACGGGGAGGAGTTCACCGAAGAGGCCAAGCTCCGCGCGGAAACGCAGAAGATCCTCGAGCTCCCCGACCTCAAGCTGAGCGCGACCTGCGTGCGGGTCCCGGTGCTCGTGGGCCATGCGCAGGCCGTCTGGGTGGAAACGGAATCGCCGCTGGCGCCTGACGAGGCGCTCGGCGTTCTCTCCGAATCGTCCAACCTCGCCCTCGCCGAGCTCCCGACGCCCGGCGATGCAGCCGGCCGCGACGAGGTGCTAGTCGCGCGCGTTCGCCGCGATCGAGCCGACGGGAACGGCCTGGCTCTGTGGGTTGTCAACGACAATCTCAGGAAGGGCGCTTCGCTGAACGCGGTGCAGATTGCCGAGTCGCTCACGAGCCGTGGGCTCCTCGAGTAGGGCCCGCGGCAACTGGGGCCGAAGGCCCCTGAGTCGAGCTAGTGTCGGCCTCTGCCGCGCACGAGCGTCGCTACGCTGACCGCAGCGAGGGCGCCGAAACCTACGAGCTGGAAGCTCGACCAGAACCCCGTGTGGCCAGCGGTGAGGCAGTTGACGGCGACCGAGATCCCGCAGAGACCCGCGACCGACGACGCCCCGTAGCCGAACGTACGGTTGAACGCTCCGAGCGGTGCGAACAGCAGGGCGGTGAACATCAGGCCGGCAACCTGGTCGACCCACAGTGGTGTCACGGTCGCGCTATCCGACGGTCCAAGAGCGAACAGAACTGTCATGAACGCAAGCCACCCGCCGGCGAGCGCGATGCCGACGCGGCGCTGACCGAGCTCCTGCCACATCGTTCGGTGCTCGATGGCCACAGCCTCTGACGTGGGCGACCGAACCTCCCACAGCTCCTCGAGCTCACGGATCTCGTCGAGGCGCCTCGACGGTGCATCACTCCGAGCGGTCGTGCGTTCTTCAGTCGAGATCACAACGAACCCCCTTCCTCGTGCTCCGATGGTAGACGGACGAGCGTCACCGTGACGGCTACGGGCGTTGCGGGACCGGAGCCGGATTGCCGCGTTCCCGGAGTCGTCGCGCGAGCTTGCGGCGCCAGCTCTCCGTCACGAGCGGCGAGAGCGTCGAGATCTCGAGGCGTGCGAGCGCGATGCGTCCCTGTGTGCGCACGGGCATGAAACCGAGGTCGGCGACGAACGCGGCCGGGAAGATGGTTCGATGTGGGCGGAACTCCCCGCGGGGCGGGATAGCGTCCGACTGACCGTACGTGAAGGTCTCGATGGCTCGGATCCGGCGGTCCCGAGCCTCGCCGATCACCGACAGGAACAGGCTCTGCAGCACCCACGGTGTGCTTTCGTCGACGACGTATGCGCAGGTGACGAGCAATGCATCGGCCGAAGGCGGCCCTGCCGGGAGAGCGCGCGCGCGCGGGAAGTGGCCCGTCGGTCCGAACTGCAGGAATCCCAGGAGTCGACCGTCCGCGTCGTGATAGAGCGTTCCCCACGAGCCCCAGTCGTCCTCGATGTGCCGCATCCAGCGCTCTTTTGGCGGACGCTTGTAGCTGTGCGACTGCCAGAACACACAGTCATGACAGACGGCCGGCGCGCGCGCGAGCGACGCGCCTGTAACCGGCTCGAGACCGCTGCTCACGCCTCGAGTGTAGGCGTGCGCAGCACGAGCTCCGTCAATTCGGGCCGCGCCAGAAACCGAAAGGGAACAAACGTCGTGCCGAGGCCCCGTGAGACGACCAGCGTCGTCGCTCCGCTGTGCACCCGGAACGCTCCCTCGGGATACGGAGCGCCGGGATGCGCCAGGCGCACCTTGCCGCCCGGCCACGGTACGCAGATCTGACCGCCATGCATGTGTCCGGCAAGCACGAGCTCGAATGCGTCGTCGGGCATCCGATCGACGATGGTCGGGTAGTGGCTCAGAAGAATGCGGAAGTCGTCGGGGCCGCTCAGGGCGCCGGCATTCTGCTCGCGACGCAGGTACGTGAGCGCGTCGACCCCAGCAACGCGGATGGAGACGACGTCATGCGGAAGCACAAGGGCGTCGTCGCGGAGAAGCTCGATGCCGACGAGCTCCCCCGGTACCGGCTCGCCGGCGGCACTGAAGGGGTCGCGCGTGACCGCCACGTCGTGGTTGCCGAGGACGGCTACGACGCCATGGCGTGAGCGCAGGCTGCCGACGAAGGAGTCAAGGTTCGCGTGTCCCCGCCGAGCGGACATGAGGTCACCCGTGATCACCACTAGGTCGAACTCGCGGCCGGCCGCCCATGTCGCGGCGTGACGAGCGCTGAGCCAGGCAAGCGAGAACGCCCCGAGGTGGAGATCCGAGACGTGCAGCACGCGAAATCCGTCAAGCGCAGCCGGCAGCCCCGGCACGGGCAGCTCGAGGCTCTCGCAGCGCACCCACTGTGACTCGAACAGGCCCCAGAGGGCGATGGCGAGCGCGGCACACACAGCACCGATGACACCCGCAAGCACGGTGGTCGTGAGCGCTAGCGACTCTTGCCGTTGACGGCGGCTGCGCGAT
>JAUVPB010000076.1 GCA_030598925.1 Actinomycetes bacterium | reverse complement strand
TCTGTGCGGGCTGCGAACGTTTTGAGTTGTGCGGGCGCGGCCAGGAAGCGGTCGGTGTCGTCGAGGTCGAGGTAAGCGAGGAGATCGACGCCTCGGTCACGAAGCGGCTCGGCGACTTCGATGCCGTCGGCAACTAGGTGAGCAGCCAGCAGGCTCCGTCCCGCGATCTCGACCTGCTGGGTATCCATCGGCGAGATCGTATCTTTCTGCCACCGAATCACGAGTGCGCGTGCCCCGTAGACACCTGTCGGAACCCGCCGGCTTAGCTATCCGGCCTTCGGCCAGGCCTTAGGCGCGTGTGAGGCGAGGGAGCGTCACCATATGGACCCTCCAGGCGCGGCCGGACATGCAATGCACACGACTCGCCCTCGCAGTAGTTCACCCACTCGCCGTCGACCACCACTTCTCGTAAATCCTCGGCGGACGCGTTGGAAACAATGTTCTTTATTGGATCACGCTGCGGAACCGTAAACATCGAAGAAGATTTCCAGAACCGAAAAGCTGCCTTTACCCCCGGCGCGACGCGCCTCAAAGCGTCGAGATGGAGGATTTTTGCCGCGTTTAGCGTCGCGGAATTTAAGGACGTCGGCGGCAGTCGACTTGTCGGTCTGTTGAATCTCCACTCGCTCAGGGAGTCCATCGAGTTCGGCGGCCCGAAAGCCCACTATGATCTTGGCTTCAACTCTCGTACGTCTAGACAAGGTGCGTCCGCTCTATCGTAAGCCCAATAGTCTTCTAATTGATCAGAGCTCCGTCCAACAATGGTGATCGAGTGATAAGGTGTTTTACGAATAGCCGATGGTAGCGAACTGGAGGATTTCGAATGGCCAAGAAAACAGTGTATGTAAGTGATCTGAGCGGTAAAGAGATTGCCGAGGGTAGAGGAGCAAAGATTCGGATCACGTTCGAAGATGCCCGGAGCGGCAGCTACGAGATCGACGCTACCGCCGAAGAGGCTCATGAGCTTGGCGAGAAGGGTAGGAAGGTTGGGAGGAGAGGACGGAAGCCGAAGGGAGCCGACGCTTAGGTCGTAGTAGCGAAATGCTCAACGTCGTTCTCGGCCGTTCTCGATCAATATCACGGAGCGATCACCAATGATGAAGCCGGACTTCGTGTTCTGGGCCCCGCACCTCACTCCACGACCTGTGGCAGGACGCAGCTGCCGCCGCCCCTGGGCTACCGTTGCCGGCGACCGGTTTCCGGATTGAAGGAGCTTGGTGAAGCGATGACGATGGCACCGGAACGCACGCCGTTCATCAGGTCGGATGGCAAAGAGAAGGTGACGGGGGCCGGGCGCTACACGGCCGATCTCAACCTGACCGGCCAGCTGCACGCGAAGTTCCGGTACGCCGACCATCCCCACGCCCGGATCCTCAGCATCGACACTGCGGCCGCCAGAGCGCTCCCCGGCGTCTTCGCGGTACTGACCTGGGAGGACGTGCCCGACGTTCTCTACGGCGGCTCGGTGAACGACCGGCGGCTCTTCGCCAAGGAGAAGGTTCGCTGGGAAGGCGACATCGTCGCCGCGGTGGCGGCCCGGACTGCCGATCTCGCGGCCGAGGCCGCCGGGCTGATCGACGTCCGCTACGAGGTGCTCCCGCCGCTCACCGACTTCGCCGCGAACGCGGAGGCCGACGCCCAACTCGTCCACGAAGCCTGGGCAGACTACGAGGCCGACGAGAACCTCGGGCTGTCCGGCAACATTCTCGGGCACTCGTCCATCGTCAAGGGCGACGCCGACGCCGCCATGGCCGGCGCCGACGTCGTCGTGAAGAGCAGATACGTCGCCGACGCCTCCCAGGGAGCGCCCATCGAGCCGCGGGCTATCGTCGCCGATTGGCAGGGCGACAAGGTGACGGTGTGGTCGTCGACCCAGGTGCCCTTCGCGGCCCGCTCCGGCATCGCCCACACCCTCAACATCCCCGAATCGCAGGTGCGGATCATCGTCCCCCTGCTCGGTGGCGGTTTCGGGTCGAAATGCGATTTCCACTTCGAGGCCCACGTCGCCGCGCTCGCCAGGGCGACCCGCCGCCCGGTGAAGCTGGTGTTCTCCCGACGAGAGGAGTTCCTCGCCCCCGATCACCGGCGCGAAGGGATGATCATCGAGCTGGAGACCGGCGCCTCCCGGGACGGGCGGTTGGTGGCGCGACGCGGTCGGCTCATCCTCGACAAGGGCGCCTATTGCGGAGAGGGAGGGTTCTTCGCGCAGATGGCCGCGATGCATGCCTGCGGCCCGTACCAGATCGACGCGGTCAACGTCGACTCGTATCTCAATTACTCGAACCAGCAGCCGTCCGGCTCGATCCGGGCCCCCACCGCGCCGCAGGCGTGCTGGGCATTGGAACAGCACATGGACGAACTGGCTGCCGCCCTGGAAATGGACCCGGCCGAGCTGCGCCGGCGAACGTTGATCGGCGAGGGCGACGAGGGGCCCGCGGGCCAGGTGTTCGAGGAGATCGGCGCCAAGCAGACCCTCGAAGCCGCCCTCGACATGATCGGCTACGGCCGGGAACTGCCAGAGGACGAGGCCATCGGGGTGGCGTGTGGGTGGTGGCCGTCGTTCGGTGTGCCGTCGGGCGCCTACGTGAAGCTGAACCGCGACGGCACCGGCACGATCGTTACCGGCGCCATGGAATCGGGCACCGGCGCCGTGATGGGCCTTCCCCTGCTCGCGGCCGAGGCACTGGGAATGAAGGCGGAGGACTTCTCGATCCTGTACCAGGACACCGACGCCGGCCCCTGGGATATGGGGTCGTCTGGCTCGCAGACGACTTTCAACAACGGCCGGGCGGTCGTGGAGGCCGCTACCGAGGTCCGCGAGAAGCTCCTCGACCTGGCCGCCGACGACCTCGAGGTCAGCCGAGACGATCTCGTGCTGGCAGACGGAACGCTCAGCGTGAAGGGCTCCCCGGATTCATCGGTGACCATCGCCACTCTTGCCGGCTCCGGTGAGCCGATCCTGGGCAAGGGCTCGGGCGACGTCCCGGAGGCGCCCGCGGTGGATGCATCCGGATGCGTGGGACGACTCGGGCTCGAGTCGTTCCTGGCCCCGCAGCTCATCACCCAGGCGGCCCGGGTGAAGCTCGACCGGGACACCGGCGTGATCCGCGTCCTCGAGGTGGCCGCCGCCCACGATTCAGGCGTGATCGTCAACCGGATCGGCGCAGATGGCCAGGTCTACGGGGGCGTGCTGATGGGAATCGGCCAGGCCCTGTCGGAGGCGACGTGGTTCGACGACGAGGGCAGGCAGCTGAACCCCGGGCTCCTGGACTACAAGCTGCAGACCGCGAGCGACGCCCCGGAGATCAATATCCGCTGGGTCGAGATCGACACCCCCAACGCCGGCCCCAACGGGGGGAAAGGCGTCGGTGAGCCCCCCAGCGTCCCCACCCCAGGGGCGATCGGCAACGCCATCGCCAAGCTCGTCGGGCGGCCCATCGACAGGCTGCCCATGACCCCCGAACGAGTATGGGAAGCCATCCATGGCGGACCGGAGGAATGACCGTGACCGGCTACATACGCGCAAACACGGTGGAGGAGGCGGTGGCGGCCTTGGCGGCCGGGGCTCGCCCGATCGCCGGCGGGACCGACCTGGTGGTCGGCGCCCGCCAGGGCAAGCAGTCGCTCCCCGACGCACTGGTCGGCATACACCGAATCCCCGGCCTCGGCGCGATCACCGAAACCGACGCCGGGATCGACCTCGGAACGCTCGTGTCGCACGCGGCCATCGTGAGCCACCCGGCCATCCGGGAGCGGTACACAGCCCTCGCCGACGCGTCTGTCCTCGTCGGATCGCACGCCACGAGGGCTCAGGGGACGCTCGGCGGCAACGTCATGCACGCCTCCCCGGCCATGGATACGGGCGCACCGTTGTTGTGCCTGGGTGGGACGGCGACGTTCGCCACGCCATCCGGCGACAGGACGACCGACCTCGTCGACTTATGGACCGGCCCGGGCGAGACCACGGCAGGACCCGATGAGCTGCTGGTGGCGGTCCATCTCCCTGCATCGGCTCAGGCGACCGGGAGCGCCTACGTCCGGCTGCAATACCGACGCCACATGGAGATCGCCGTCGTCGGCGCCGCCGCCGCAGTCATCCTCGATGGCGGAGCCGTCACCCGGGCTGCAATCGCCATCACTGCCCTGGCCCCGGTCATCCGCCGGGTGGAAAGCGCTGAGCAGGCACTGACCGGCACGAGCGGTGGCGCGCCTGCCGTCGAGGCCGCCGCCCAGGCTGCGGCAGACGCGGCGCGGCCGATCGACGACGTTCGGGCGTCGGCAACCTACCGCCGGGCGATGGCGGCCGTGGTGACCCGGCGCGCCGTCCAGGCGGCGATCGCCAGGGCCCGCGGCGAAGAGATACCCATCCCCGCAACCGAATCCACCCAAGGGAGCTGGCGGTGACCCACCCGATCACCCTGCGCGTCAACGGAGTTCCCTACCCGCTCGGAGTCGATGCCCACGCCACCCTCCTCAATGTCATCCGCGACCAGGTCGCCCTTACCGGCTCCAAGGAAGGCTGCGACGACTCCGAGTGCGGCGCCTGCATGATGCTGATCGACGGGCAACCCGTGAACTCCTGCTCGTACCTGGCCGTTCAGGCCGACGACACCGAGGTCACGACCGTCGAAGGGCTGGCCCCCGACGACAAGCTGGCTCCGTTGCAGGAGGCCTTCCTGGTCGAGGGCGCCGTCCAGTGCGGCTTCTGCACGCCGGGGATGCTCATCTCCGCCACGTGCCTGCTGCGGGACAACCCTCACCCCGCCACGGACGAGGTCCGTATCGCCCTGTCCGGCAACCTGTGCCGCTGCACCGGCTACGACGGCATCGTGCGAGCGGTCCTGGACGTGGCCGCGAGCCGCAGCGCGGACCCGCGCTCGATCGCCAGACCCGCGGTCTCGAGACACGAACGATGACTCCCCTCACCCAGTCAGCGATGGACACTCGTACCGATGCGCGCTGGCCCCTCGGCGTCAGTCCGAGCCTCGCAAGCCAGCTGCCGCGAACAATGGTCGCCTTGACGCTGCATCGCGACGAGTACGGTCCGCCAGCGGAGGCGCTTCGGTTCGAGGAAGTTCCCGTTCCGCAACTCGGGCCTGCCGACGCCGGCCGCGTCCTGGTCTCGATCCTCGCCACCGGCCCGAACTTCAACACGAACTTCGCCGCCCTCGGCCTTCCGGTGCCGGTGTTTCCGCGGGGCGACAGCGCGACGGTTCATATCCCGGGGAGTGATGCTGTCGGCATCGTCGTCGACGCCGGCCCCGCCGTCACGAACGTCAAGGTCGGCCAGGCCGTGATCCTCGACTCCTGGACGGGCGCGAACATTCGAGGCTACGAGACGCACGACGGCTTCAACGCTCAATTTGCCCTGGTCGACGAGGTGCGCGCGATCCCGGTGCCGGCTTCGCTGAGCGGCAACAGCTCCGAGCGCCTGGCCGCGCTCCTGTTGACGTACGGGACCGCTTACAGAGCGGTGGTGGAGCGGCTCGACGTGGGGCCGGGCGACTCGCTCCTCGTCATGGGCGGCGGTAAGGGAACGAGTTTCGCGGGCGCTCAGATCGGTAAGACGCTCGGGGCGCGCGTGATTCTCGTCGGCTCGAACCCTGAGCTCGCTGACGCCCTGATCGGGCGAGGAATTGCCGACGCGTTCGTCAACCGACGCGAGATTCCCGCGGACGCGTACGGGGTTGTCGAAGAGGAGCAGGGCTACGACGAGTGGCTCGAACGGACCGAGCCGTTCAGGCAGGCCGTCTTCGCCGCGAACGATGGGCAACCGGTCGACAAGGTGTTCGAGCACACGGGCGGCACGAACTTTCCGTTGCTGGTCTCGGTTCTCGCCGAGAACGGCAAGCTCGCCTTCTTCGGCGCGACCGGACAGGGGCTGAAGGGCGAGTACAAGGAGACCTTCTTCTACGATCGACGCCGCTTCGTGATGGACGCGCGCTGGGTCTGGATGCGCCAGAAGCAGTTGGTCTTCAGCACGAGCGAACCGCGAGAGATCCTCACCGAGATCGGCTTGCTTCCAGGACGCAAGGGCCTCATCTGGGGCGCTGACGCCTACGCACTCGAGTTCGCTCGCGCCGCACTCGAGCGTGGCGCCGAGATCGCCGTGATCGCCTCGCGCACGAGCGAGCAGGACGGCATCGTGGCTCTTTCTCGGCTCGGTGTTCCCGACTCGAGCATCATCGATCGAGACCCGTTCGAGCTGCCCGGAGACATGCCTGACCCGCTGGCCGCGGAGGGCACGCCGAACCCCGAGTACGCAACTGGCTTCATGAACCATGCTCGGACCGTCGGGCGCGCGGTCTGGGGCGTGTTCGGGCCGCGTGTCAGCCCGGACTTCATCGTCGAGCGCCCGGATCAGAGCACCCTCCACTTCAGCAGCTTCCTACTCAGGGACCACGACGAGCGGGACGCTATGTCCTCCGGCTACATCGTGGTTCGCGGTAGCTCGGAGATCTCGATCCTCGGCTCTCACATGTACCGCGACGCCCAGGCGCGGGAAACGGTTCGCCTGCTCGCGGATCAGCGCATCGTTATGGAGCAAGACGATCTCGAGATCGTCAAGCTCGAGCAGCTGCCCGCAATCCAGCAGAAGATGCTCGACGGCACGATGACGACCCCCAAGGGCGTCGCGCTTGTGCAGGCCGACAAGCCAGGGCGCACCATCGCCGAGTTCGAGTCGAGCTACCTCGGGAAGATCCTGCAGCAGGCCGACGTCTCAGCCGGGCGCTTCGTCGACGTGCGCTTGCTCGAAGAGGTCGCGATCGTCACACTCACCCGCCCCAGCGCTCTGAACGCGCTCAACGCGGCGCTGCTCGCCCAGCTGTCCGAGATCGTCGAAGAGCTCGGTGCCCACGCCACGGTGGCCGGCGAGACAGTCCGTGCGCTGATCCTGCGAGGTGCCGGCAGGGCGTTCGTCGCCGGGGCGGATATCCAGGTCTTCGTCGACAAGAGCGCCGATGCGCTCGATGGGCTCGCCGCCGCAAACATGGCGGTCTTCAGTCGGCTCGAGAACCTCGACACGCCGGTCGTCTCGCTGATCGACGGCTTCGCTCTCGGCGGCGGCAACGAGCTGGCGATGAGCACGCACTACCGGATCGCGACGGAGAACGCGATGCTCGGTCAGCCCGAGGTCAAGCTCGGGATCATTCCGGGCTACGGCGGAATGCAGCGGCTTCCGCGCCTGATCGGACCACGCAAGGCGGCGGAAGCGGCGATCAACGGTGAGTCAGTCGATGCGCACGAGGCTGTTCGCATCGGACTCGTGCATGAGTTTCACCCCGCCTGCACGGCTCTCGCGAGAGCATTCGTGGTCGCGCGCGAGCTGGTCTCGGGCGCCATGGAGCAGCAACGTTCCGACTGGGCCGCGCTCGCGGCGGCTCAGGCCGCCGAGCTAGCCGATTTCTACGGGAGCGACGACATCGCCGAGCTCCTCGAATCGGCGGCGCCCTCCGAGGCCAACGCTGGAGACATCAGGGCGGCGCGCAGCTACGCGGCTCGCATCGCGCTCGACGCGATGCGCTTCGGCTACGACCGCGGGTTCGCCGCGGGCCTCGAGAACGACGCGCGCCTGTTCGGCGAGGTCGTAAGCTCGGCGTCGGGTCAGCACTGGGTCGGCCGGTTCCTCGCGAAGGACCCGGAGCAGTCGTCGTTTCTCACGCTGCTGCCGCCGCAGTAGCGTCTCCGGCCCTCTCGAGGCCCCTCGGACTACGTCGCGAACGCCGGCGCGTAGTCGGCCGCAAACTCGGCGAACGAGCGTGCCGGGCGTCCCGTCACCTCTTCGATCGTTCCCGTAACGCGTGATTGACCACCGGCAGCGAGCTGCCCGTAGAGCGTCGTCAGGCCATCCGCAAAGTACTGCGGCCGGCCCTGGTCGAGCAGACCCGCATGGAAGTCCTCGAGCGACACGTTCACGTACGAGATCTCCCGCTCGAGCGCGTTCGACAGCGTGCTGGCCATCTCCACATGGCTCAGTGCTGCCGGCCCGGTCAGCTCGAGCGCTGAGCCCATGTGCCCCGGCTCGGTCAGGGCGATCGCGCTCACCGCGGCAATGTCACGCACGTCGACCGAGGCAACCAGCCCGTCGCCGAACGGGCCGTAGAAGGCGCCTTGCTCGCGTATCGAGTCGACCTGGAAGAGCGTGTTCTGGAAGAAGTTGTTCGGCTGGATGTGCGTCCAGCCGATTCCCGACTCCTCGATCCGTCGCTCGATCTCGCGGTGCCAGCGGAAGAAGTTCACCTCGTGGTCGTCGCTGGCGTTCGAGACGCCGAGCTTGACGATGTGCTCGACGCCCGCCGCATCGGCTGCCGCCAGCAGCCGACGTTCGAGGTCGACCTGGTTGGGCGGATTCGCAGTGAGGAGGAAGAAGTGCCCGACACCGCTGAGCGCTGCGGCGACCGAGGCGGCGTCCTCGAGATCGCCCTGAACGATCTCCACGTCGAGGCCGTCGAACATCGCGGCCTTCTCGAGCGAGCGCACCAGCGCGCGGACCGGTGCGCCTCGCGCGGCGAGCTCTTTCACGACTTCGCGTCCGACCGTTCCGGTGGCGCCCATCACGAGGACCATGGTGCTCCTCCCATCTGTGACCTCACGGTTCTGGTCCTCTGACCGCGCCTAGTCCGCCTCTTCGACGGTCGAGCCGGCACCCGCGCTGATCCGCTCGATCTCGTCCTCGGAATAGCCGAGCAGTCGTTTCGCGGTGACGTTGACGACGCGGTCGGGGCCGGTCTCATCAGCGCCGAGCCGGACGAGCGGGATTGCGCTCTCGCCCCCTTCGTCGTCGTGCATCCTCTTGAACCCCTCGAGCGAGCGGCGAGCCGCAGCGAGCGCCTCCTCGATGTCCTCGCCTGATTGCTCGGCGATCACGCGCGACCACTTGCCGCCGAACTGGCCGTGCACGATCTCGTCCGCCATCTCGTAGTCCTTGAGGATCGCCGAGAGCTCGTCGCCCAGCTCGCGGAAGGCGTCGCGATGCTGGGTCTGCGTGTCGGTCGATACCTCACCTTCGGCGATCACGTTCACCATCAGGATCTTGCGAAGCGGTGTTGGCTCACGCACGTACTCCTCGTAGCCAGGCGCCTTCGCCGGGAACTCGCCGACATGGCCGCCGTAGCGCTCGAGCACGTTGAGCAACAGCTCGACGTGGCGGGCCTCGTCCCAGGCGACCCGTGCCGCCTCGACGTGAAACCGCCAGGGAAGATCGGGAAACTCGTAGACGTAGCGTCCGAAGATGTCGAGGGCCTCGGTCTCGCTGAACACGAGGTCGTGGATGCAGCGGCGCATCGCGGCGTCGAAGTCGTCGGGAAAGGCGGGCATGGGCTGCTCGAAGTCGAGCTTCGTCACGGAGGCCGGCCAGTGCGGCGAGCTGAGCGGCACAGGTTCGCGCCCGACGAAATCGTCGACGAGCAGGCCGCCGTCGTCGGCGAACAGGCCCCAGAGCGCGCCCGTCGGCGCTGCGGAGATGTCGATGCCGCGGTCGGCGAGAAGCGCTAGCCCGTCGCTGAGATGCTCCTCCTCCTCGGAGATGATCTGACGCAGCATCCGCGCGGTCGGCTCGTCGACGTAGGGCGGGCAGCCATCCAGGTGCCGGCGCAGGTCGGCGAGCAAGGCCGGCTTGACGAAACGGAAGAGGCCGCTCAGGAACTGGGCCGGATTGTCGGCTCGCTCCAGCTCGAGTAGGGCGGGCGCGGTTCTGCTGCGGAGGCTCGGAAGCTTCTCGGGCGCGACCCGCAGCTCGAGCAGGCGCTTCTCGATCCGTTCCGCGTGCTCCGCGTCCTCGTAGAGGATCCGACCAAGCAGCATCTTCTCGGGCAGTTCTGGCGTGCGGGCGATCCAGCAACCCACGAGGCGCGACAACTCGACCTCGACGGTGTAGAGGATCCCCAGCCCGCGGGCGTTGTTGCGGACGTCGTGCATGCGCTCCGGCACAACGCGGCTGTAGTTCTTGATTACGTGGCTCATGAGCCGACCTCTCGCGACGTTGGCGCCGATTGTGCGACACCGTACTACCTCGTCGCCTTCGAGGTGCCTTCCGCCGCGTCGGCGAGCCCCGCCCGGTCGACTAGCGTTGGAGGGTGAGTCCGATGCGGCCGATTGGCGGCCGGGGATCGGTGTAGACCCTGACTCGCTCGTCCTGCTCGGACACCTGCGCCTTGTCCCAGAGGCGATTCTGTGCCTCGAACGAGATCTCGTCGATCTCCTGGAACTGCGCGAAGAGTCGCTGCCCCATCTCATGCACGAGCTGCTGGATCGAGAGCGAGACGAACTCGTCGAACGTGGCGATCAGGCTGTCGCGAACGGCCTCGCTCGACACCGGCTGCGCGAAATCGTTGTGGCGCCAGTAGACGTCGAGGTAGATGAACAGCGGTCGGTCGGTGACTTCCGGAAGCGTCGTGTGCTCGTCGCGCGCGAAAGAGGCGAACGACGACCCGGTGATCTTGACGAGATGGAGTGCCTCGCGGCCCGAGCGATGCTCGAGCACGCCGGCGCGGCTGAGCGAGATCTCGGCGACCCCGTAGTCGCGCTCGACAGGCTGGAACAGCACATCGCTGTGCTGGATGAACGGCCGCTCGGCAACGCGCAGCTCCAGCCGCTCCATGCTCTCGTAGAGCCCGAGGAATGTGTCGCCCAGGTGCTTCGTGAGGCCCTCGAGTGACTCGCCCTCGTAGTCGAGCGCGGCGGTGTGGATCACGTTCTTCATCGTGTCGGTGGCGACGACCATTGCGTTGTCGCCCTCGGTATACGACGCCTCGAAGGCGTCACCGAATACGTCGATTCGAACGGTTGCTCCGCGGAGGGTGCGAACGCCGTCTGTTCGGTAGACGCCGACCTCGTCCTTGCCGTATCGAGTCCTCATCCTCGTCTCCAGCGATCCTCGGCAATCGAGACGAGCTCGTCGAGCGCCGTCTCGCGTTCGGCGGACGTTGGTCGATCGATCCGCGCTCTCAGCACCTCGAGTATCTCACGGCGAGGCCGCCGGTTGACGAACACGACGAAGCGGAACCCGTGTCGGGCTTCGTAGGCGCCGTTGAGGCGGGCGAGCTCGGCGAG
>JAUVPB010000044.1 GCA_030598925.1 Actinomycetes bacterium | reverse complement strand
CTCGTGTTCAACCTCCTCCCCGCGCTGCCGCTCGACGGCGGCCGGCTCCTACGCTCAGCGCTCTGGCATTTCAAGCGAAACTATGCTGCGTCAACCCGGCTTGCAGCCGGAATCGGGCGCGTGTGCGCATACGCCTTCATTGCCGGCGGCATCGCACTGGCCATCTTCGGAGAGGCGTTCCAGGGTGTCTGGCTCGCGATCATCGGCTGGTTCCTCCTATCGGCCTCCGGAGCCGAAGCTCAGCACGCTGCGAACACGCGCTCTCTCGACGGTCTCACGTTCCGCGACCTGATGACGCCGGAGCCACTGACCGTCGACTCGCGCATGACACTCGGACGCTTCATCGATGAGATCGCAGCCGTTCAGCAACACGCCGTGTATCCCGTCGTCGACGGCTCCACACCGTTGGGGTTGCTCATTCTCCGCGCCGTGGGCGAGATCCCGCGCACCCTCTGGAGCACGAAGACCGTCGGCGAATGCATGGTGCCGCTCGACCGCGTACCTGTGTTCCAGGCGGATGCGCCGGCAACGCAGGCCCTCGTGGGTCTCGCCGAGACGAACGCCAGACGCGGCCTCGTCCTCGACCGGGGTCGCCTCGTCGGGCTTGTTTCGGTCAGCGACCTCATCGGCGCTCTCGACGTCCGCACGTCGTCGTCTCGTTTCTCGCGCTTCAGGATCTAGCGTCGCGGACACGGCACCGTTCGCGGCCGCTTGGCCAAGGAGGCGCCGCCTACAATCTGTCGCATGACAATGAATGGAGACCCGGTTGTGCTCGTTAGCGGCAAGCGCACCGCGATTGGCCGTTTCGCAGGGAGTCTGAAGGACGTCGACGCGCACGTGCTCGGTGCGGCGTGCATCGAGGCCGCACTCGATGACGTCGGCGTTGACCCAGCCGACGTGGACGAGGTCGTGATGGGCCAGATCGGCCAGGTCGGCCCGGACGCCTACAACGCGCGTCGCTGCGCGATCGAGGCCGGCATACCACCGCAGGCGACTGCGATGAACGTCAACCGGCTCTGCTCGTCTGGTCTCCAGGCAATTGTGAGCGGGGCACAGGAGATCCTCACCGACCAGGCCTCGATCGTCGTCGCGGGTGGCGACGAGAGCATGAGCCGCCAGCCATTTCTCGACTATGGCGCACGCGACGGGTGGCGTCTCGGCACCAGGGAGTTGGTGGACGGCACTCTGTCGCTCGTCACCGATCCTTTCGGCGACTACCCCATGGGTAACACCGGTGAAATGGTCGCCGAGCGATACAACGTGACGCGCGAGCAGCAGGACGAGTTCGCGGCCCGAAGTCAGGGGCGCGCCGTCGCCGCGATCGAGGCAGGCCACTTCGACGACCAGATCGTCCCCATCACGCCGCCCAAGGCGGACGAGCCATTTACTCGAGACGAGCATCCGCGACCCGGGACGACACCGGAAGCCCTCGCGAAGCTTCGCCCCGTCTTCAAGAAGGACGGAACCGTGACAGCTGGCAATGCGGCGGGGATCAACGACGGCGCCTGCGCAGTCGTGCTGATGCGCGAGTCCGAGGCCAAGCAGCGAGCAATCGCACCCAGGCTCGTCTTGCGCTCGTGGGCGGTCAGCGGGATCGAGCCCGAGGTGATGGGGTACGCGCCGGCGCTCGCCATCCCCAAAGCTGCGGAGAAAGCCGGAATCTCTGTCGACGACCTCGACGTGATCGAGCTGAACGAGGCCTTCGCTGCACAGGCGGTCGCGGTCGCCCGTGACGTAGGGCTCGACTCGGAGCGCCTCAACCCGACGGGTGGTGCGATCGCGCTCGGCCATCCCGTGGGGGCAACAGGCGCGATCCTGACGGTCAAGTTGATGAGCGCGCTAGAGCGCCTCGACAAGAGGCTGGGCATGGTCACGATGTGCATCGGCGGCGGCCAGGGTATGGCCGCGGTGTTCGAGCGGCCCTAGGAGACGTCGAACACGAGTTTGCCGAAGTGCTGCCGCGACTCGAGGCGTCGATGCGCTTCGGCCGCGTCGGCGAGCGGGCGAACAGAATCGATCACGGGCGCCCAATCGCCCCGGTCGATCACGTCGAGCAGTGCAGCGAACTCACGCGGGCTACCCATCGTCGTACCGAGTAGCGATGCCTGACCGAAGTAGAAAGGTCGGACCTGCAGTTGCGCCTCCGTGCCACCGGTCGCGCCAAAACATACGACCCGCCCGCCAGGGCTCAGTGACGCCAACGACTCCGGCCACGTCGACCCGACCGAGTCGACCACGACGTCGACGCCGGCTCCCCCCGTCAGGCCTCGTAGTTCGTCGACCCAGCCGTCGGCGGTGTAGTCGACGCCTGCCTCAGCGCCGACCTCCTTGGCGCGGTCGATCTTCTCTTGCTCGGATGAGGTGACGAAGACGCGAGCGCCCGCCTGCGCCGCGAGCTGCACCGCGATCGTCGACACCCCGCTACCCGCGCCGAGCACCGCGACCGTCTCGCCCGCAACCAACTGCGCACGCGTGAACAGTGCGCGGTAGGCCGTGAGACCTGCGAGCGGAAACGCGGCAGCCTCCTGCCAGGAGAAGCGCGCGGGCTTCGGAAAGATGTTCTCCTCTGCGATGGAGATGAGCTCTGCGTGGGTGCCGTCGTCCGGACCACCCAGAATCTGGAAGTCCGGCCCCGGCGCGGCTTCGTCGTCTCCCCATGCCACAGACGGCAGGACGACGACCTCCTCACCGGTGTCGCGGCGCACTCCCGCGCCGTCGGAGCCGAGCACGTACGGGAACGGGAACTCGTAGACGCCCTGTCGAACAATCGTGTCGCGCCGGTTGAGCGCAGCCGCCCTCAGCTCAACAAGCACCTCCCCTGCGCGCGGCGTCGGGTCGGGGTGCTCCCGCAGCCGCATGACGTCGGGACCGCCGTTCTCGTGTAGCGCAACTGCCTGCATCATCCTCCAGTTCCGAGGTGTGCAGGATCGGTGACACGACGCAGCATGTCAAGATCGACCGGTCTCGCGCGTGCGCCTCCCTGGCGGAAACGCACGCTTGGGCGATGCTTGCAGGCTCGGCCTGGACGGCCTGCAGCTACTCGCGCTAGAGAAGGATCCGCGCAGCGGTAGTGGCAGAGCAACCGCTACTCAGGAGCCTGATCGCCTGGTGAAGGTCGACGTATGGCCTCAGTGCGAGCTTGAAAGCGAGCCTATAGTCGTAGCCGGCGTCGGCGAGTTGCTGGAGCCGCCAGCGGAAGATGCGCTCTGGCTCGGTTTCGAGATTCCAATCAGTCTCGTCCAGCGCCTCCGAGGCGTCTGCCCATGCCAGTTCCTCTTGTTCCTGTGACTGATTCGACACGTCTACTCATCCTCCAGACGTTGGTCGCCGTTGGTTTCTTCCAGGTCCTCGCCGCCTTGCGAAGGACTCTTCAGGAAACGATTTCTCGCTTATCGGCACGAACGGGGGCCCCCATGAGAGTGTTCTGGCGAAGGGTGTTGAGCGGCGCTGGCGGCAGCGCTGCTTCGATCGTCGAGAAACCCTAGCCAGAACCGACAACGCTGCCGGGAGGCAAGCGCCGACGGCCTCGCTCAGCCCCTATCTCCTCGCCTCTGCTCGCGCTAGATCGTCTGCAGCGCCTGGGCGAGCGACGGGTCGGGCGCCGGAATACTCGCGATGGGGCTCGAGTAGGCCGGATCTTCATGCAGCGCCCAGTACCGATCGCGCACCTGCAGCGTGAGCGGGCCGGGCATCCCGTCACCGACGGGTTCGCTGTCGATACGCGTCATCGGCAGGATGCCGCCCGCGGTCGACGTACCGAAGACCTCGTCGGCTGTGCGAAGAGCCTCGAGCGTGAGGGGCCCCTGGTGGAGGGCGATCCCAAGCTGGTCGACGATCTCAATCGCGGTGCGCCGCGTAATGCCCTTGAGGACGCCAGTCGCGGGCGTCGTCACCACGCCCGCGTGAACGGCGAACAGGTTGAAGCCCGGCCCCTCGGTCAGCGTTCCATCAGGACCCTTCAGCACCACGGTCTCGGCGCCCACCTCGAACGCGCCGAGCAAGCCCTTCTGGAAGTCGAGCCAATGGTAGTTCTTGACGGTCGGATCGACCGAGCCTGGACCGATTCGCTCGATCTCGCTCACCGCGAGGTGCAGGCCTTCGGTCTCCTGCTTCTCGAGCGTCGCGATCCAGACGTATGGAACGGCGAACGCGTAGAAGGCGTTCTGGCACTCACGCGGGTCCCGACTCCCCGACCGAGGCTGACCGCGTGTACAGATCATCTCGACGTAGGCGTCGTTCAGATCGCCGAGCCGCGCGCATTCGGCGAGCACCGACGCGAGCTGATCGCGTTCGAGGCCGACTGTCAGCTGAAGCTCATCGACCCCTGCGTAGAACCGATCGAGATGGTCGTGGAGACGGAAGAAATGACCGTTCCACACGCTGACGACGTCGTATGTCGCGTCGCCACGGAGAAAACCCCAGTCGAGTATTGGGATGCGCGCGTCGGCGATCGGCACGAACGCTCCGTCCACGAAGCCGACGCCGTTGGCGAAGGCGTGACCCGCCCCGGCCGGATCGGCGCCGTCGGTTGTCACGAACGGCCTCAGCCCTCGAGCGGAGCCATGGTCAGCCCCGCGTCGCTCAGCTGCTCCCAGTACAGCTCGGCCTGTTCCCGCTGGCCCGACCAGACGATCGCCTGCCCGCCCGCATGGATGTTGTTGGCGAGCTTCATTCCCTTCTCGTAGCTGACCCCAGGTAGCACGCTCGACAGCGCCAACGCGACGCCCTCGAACGTGTTGTGGTTGTCGTTGAGAACGATGATGCGCGCGACCTCGCCCAGCCAACCTCCGGAACCGGCTTTCCGCCGTTCTCTGGGTGGTGTTACGGTCGTGGAGCCCATCATTTCGAGGATAGTCGCGGGAACGCCAACGGCGCACCCGAGACCCGTGATTGGATAGAACCCACTTCGTGAACGTTGCTCGATTCCGCCACCGCGGCCAGACAATGCGCGGCGAGGTCGTCGACGGACGTCTGGTACGTACGCCGAACGGCTCGACGCTCTCCCTGGACGAAGTAGACCTGCTCCCGCCCTGCGAGCCGACGAAGCTCGTGTGCGTCGGCCGGAACTACGCCGCACACGCAGACGAGCTCGGAAACCAGGTCCCGACGGAGCCTCTGCTCTTTCTGAAACCGCCGAGCGCCGTGATCGCGACCGGCGAGCCGATCGAGTACCCGAGTTACTCGAAGCTGCTCAACTACGAGGGCGAGCTGGCGATCGTTGTCGGCACGCGGTGCAGGAACGTGTCGGCCACCCACGCACGCGCCGTGATCGCCGGCTACACGGCGATGAACGACGTCACGGCGCGCGACGTGCAGCGCGCCGACGACCAGTGGACCCGCGGGAAAGCCTTCGACGCGTCGGCACCGCTGGGACCCTGGCTCGCGACCGAGCTCGACCCACGCGACTCCATGGTTCGCACCTGGGTCAACGGCGAGCTTCGCCAGGATGGCTCGACACGTGACCTCGTCTTCCGAGTCGAGCACCTGATCGCCTACGTCTCGCGCGTCATGACGCTCGAGCCAGGCGACGTGATCGCGACCGGAACGCCGTCCGGCGTCGGTGAGCTAAAGGTCGGCGACGAGGTCGAGGTCGAGATCGGCCGGATCGGCCGCCTGCGAAACACAGTGGAACCGGCGCCCACAGGCACTGTCCTCGACGAGCGGGACGGACAGTAGGCGCCGGTCTCAGCCGGCGACGCGAACAGACACGCTTCCAAGCCGCCCGAACTCGCACCGCACGGATGCCCCGGGCTCCACGGGAACCAGCGGAGTACACGTCCCGGTCGTGATGTAGTCGCCTGCCTGAAGCTGCAAGCCGCGCTCGGCGAGCTCGTTCGCGAGCCACGCCACGACGTTCAGCGGATGCCCAAGCACGTTCTCCGCGCCTCCCGTTGCGGCCAAGACGTCGTCGACGTATGCCTCGACGGCGATCTCCATCAGATCCCCGACGCCATGCTCGAGACTATGAGCCGTGCCGCCAACCCACGCAGCGTTGGCCGCGTTATCGGCAACGATCGACAGAATTCCGGCTCCCAAGAAATCGGCGTACCGGCTGCCAACCACCTCGATCGACGGCATGAGCGCGCCGAGGAACGGGAGCACGCTGTCGGCGTCGTGCCCACCCACTTTCGGGGGCAGGGGTTCCGAGACGACGTACGCGTACTCCGGCTCGATGCCGATCGAGATCGCTTCCGGCAGACTCACCCTCGCGCCGTCCTCGACGGTAGTGGACCGCAGCAGCCTGCCCCAGAACGGGCCATCGGCGCCGAGCAACTCCATCGCAGCGGCGTTCGTGCAGCCGACCTTGAAGCCGACGGGCTCTCCCCCGCCTCCCTGCGCGAGAAGCTCCACGAGCGCCGTCTGGACCGCATAGGCCTCCTCGCCGTCACGCGGACGAAGGTCGTCTGGGATCTGATCGATGACGCGCCGCTCGCGCCGGGCCTGGAACAGGAACTCCGCGGTTGACATTGCGTCCATCGCCGTATTCTCGCGCAGATCGCTCCGCCGGTGCTACCCGGAGGTCTCGGCGTTGCGCAGCCCTCGGAGTGCCCAGACCCCGAACGCCAGCAGAAGTGCCACCGCGAGGCCAAAAGCCAGCCCGACCCCGCTCGGACGCCCGACGAGAAAACCGCGCCCGGCTTCGAGGAACGCAGTCACCGGGTTGTAGCGGGCGATCGAGTGAATCCATCCCTCGAGCACCGCGAGCGGTACGTAGACCGGCGCCAGAAAGAGTGCAAGAAACACAGGCGTCTGCATGAGCGGGCCGGCCTGCACCGTGCGCAGACGCATCGCGACACCAGAGGCAAAGAGAATGCCTGCGCCGTTGATCAAGAGAGCCAGCGCATAAAGAGGTAACACGCCAGGCCCCGCGGGCACCGTCATGCCGGCGGCAAACGCCACGCCCGTGACGATGACGGCGGTGAAGACCCACCGCCCGAGCGCCGCGATCGCATAGCCGGCGATGATGCCCTTCCGGTTCGGCGCGGCCAGGAGAAGTCGCCGAGCAAACCCCGTCTCGAAGTCTCGCGCAATCGCGAAGCCCGTGAACACCCCGCCGAACGCCGCGGTCTGGATCAACACGAACACGTACTGGAAACCCTCGTAGCCCGCCTCGAAATCGAAGCCTCGCACGTTGGTGAGTGCGCCGAGGGCGCCGGTGAACGCCGTGAAAAACAAGAGCGGGAAAACAAGGCTCGGAACGAAGTACATCGGATGCGAAAAGTGGTTGTGGAGGTTGCGCCAGGCCACGCCTCGAGCGACCGCGATGAAGCTTCCGCCAGCGCGCGTGCGCCTCAGCATCAGACCCGCGCCAGCCTCGTTCGCAACGCGAGAATCGCGCCACCGATTCCGACCAGGATGAGGGCGGCCACGATGCCGAAGCTCAGCAGGAGCGCGAGCGCGTTCCAGCCCTCGAGAATGAGGCTTCGAAGGCCCTCGATCAGATACGAGACGGGGTTGATCGTCGCGATGGCACGAAACCAGTCGGCTTCGATCAGATTGCGAGGCATGTTCATCGACGAGAGGAAGAGCCCAGCGAATACCAGGGGAAACAGCCCCTGTATGGCTTCGCCGGAGCCCGTCCGGACCGCAAGAAGGGCGCCGACACCCGCAAAGGCGACCGAGACGAGGAACGACAGGATCAAGAGCACGAGCGCGCCAGCGATGCCGGCTCGCACGCTCGCGCCCGCGGCCAACCCGGCCCCGAGAAACACGAGAGCTTGAACGACCGCCAGCGCGGCCACACCGGCGAGTTGTCCAAGAATGAGGGCTACACCACGAACCGGCGTCAGCGCGAGCCTGTTGAGGAAGCCCGTCTGAATGTCGCGTGCCAGGTCAGTGCCGCAGTTGACCGTTGCAAAAACCGCTCCCTGCAGGAACGCGAAGCCGAGCGCGAAGTCGAGAAACGACTCACTCGGAAAGCCTTCGAGATCCGTCGCGCTCCGCAAACCTCCGGCGTTTACGGCGAGCAGGATGAGCGGGAAGAGCAGAGCCGGCACGATGCTCGCGGGTTGCCTGAGCGTCCGTACGATCGAGCGGCGACCAAGTACAGACACCTGGCGCGTGAACTCCCTCACGACGTGCCCTCGCCGAGCTCGGTCGTGGCACCCTCGAGCGAGCGACCGGTCTTCTCGAGAAAGACGTCGTCAAGCGTTGGTGCGTGCAGTCGCAGCTGTGCCACGCTCAGTCCGGCAGCGTCGAGCGCGCGCACGACCTCGGCGAGTTCGCTCTCACCGCCTCGCATGCGAACCGCGACACTCTGATTGAGCCCCGGCACCGACTCGCCGAACTTCCCGAGCACCGCGGCGACCGCGTCCCGATCTCCGTCGTTCGCCGGCACCACCTCGACCGAGGGTCGGCCGATCTCGTCCTTGAGCGCCCGCGGCGTGCCCTCGGCAACGATGCGCCCTCGATCGATGATCCCGACGCGGTGAGCGAGCGCGTCGGCTTCCTCCAGATACTGCGTCGTCAGAAACACGGTCACGCCGTCCTCGCGCGTGAGTCGAGAGACCTCGTCCCAGAGGGCAGTCCTGCTCTGCGGATCGAGCCCGGTCGTGGGTTCGTCGAGGAAGAGAATGCTCGGCCGATGCACGAGCGCAAGCCCTAGATCTAGGCGGCGCTTCATGCCGCCCGAGTACCCGCCGACCCGGCGATCGGCAGCCTCGACCAATCCGACACGCTCGAGCAGCTCGTCGCCTCGTCGCTTCCGGTCGGCCCGCGAGAGGCCGTGCAGCGTGGTCTGAAGCCGCATGTGCTCACGAGCCGTCAGGAGAGGATCGAGTGCCGCCTCCTGCAGAGCAGCCCCGATCGCGGCCCTGACGAGATGCCCTTCCCTCACGACGTCGTGGCCCGCAACGCGTGCAGTGCCACTCGTCGGCGGAAGAAGCGTCGTGAGCACGAGCACGGTCGTCGATTTTCCGGCCCCGTTGGGGCCGAGAAAGCCGTACACCTCGCCCGGGGCGACCTGGAGATCGATGCCGTCGATCGCTCGAGGACCCTTCGGGAACTCCCGAACGAGCTGACTCACTTCGATCCCGTGTCGATCCCCCACTCGCAACAAGTCTGCTGCACGCGCGGGTGACACCGCGCACCCAAGCGACCGGGTGCGTCTGCGCGGCCGCAGCCCTGGGAGGCACTCCGCCGGTGTTGCGAAAGCTCAGGCCAATGCGGGCTGAGTCATGCGTTCGACGATCTGCTCGAAGAAATCGTCGGCAAGCGAGACGACACCTTCCTCAGATAGCAACTGAACTGGATGCGGTATGAGCACCATGCGCAGATCCGGCATCCCGAGCGAGCGAGCCTGCTCGAGCGCCTCGTCGATGAAGGGCTCGGTGCCCACCCCAGCCGTGGCGAGCCCGCGACGTTCGAGCCGTACGAGGTCGTGCACACTGCACGACACGCACGAGCCTCAGTCGGCTAACGCCTCGACCACGAGGTTCGCGTCGCGCGCGATCTCTTCGATCAGATCTTGTGGCGCCGGACGCGCAAACGTCGGCTTGCGGTAGCGGCGCGTGTCGGCGCCGGCCGTCCCCAGCCTCGCTTCGAGGCGATCGAGGAACTCGTCGCCGCGGCGTTTCGAGATGTCCAGCAGGGCGATCCTCTTGCCGTCGAGGGACTCCGTACGCGCCGCAAGCGGCTCGGCTTCGCGCAGCTGCTCGTCAAACGGGCTTATGTAGTCCATCGCGCTCCTATTCGATCCGTCGGGTCAGCACTGCCGCGTCCATGCTCATGCTCGGGCCGACGACCGCTGAGAACCGACCCGCCTCGCCGCCGGCCACGACGATCTGGATACGTTCCGGCGAAGGCCACTTCGCTATTAGCTCATCGGGATCCGCCTCATCGACGACGGATGTCGTCTCGCCGCGCTTGAGCTCCCGCGCTGGCCGGCGCACTTCGGAGTAGATGGCCGCTCGCAGGTCTTGCTTCGACCAGCCAGCCTCCTCGAACATGCGTGCGTGCTCCGGGCCGATCACGAAGAGCGAGGTCGCCTCCATCGGCCACATGAACGGACTCCAACCACCTGCTGCGCCCCAGCCGATCGTGGCCGCGAGCTCCTCAGGAGTCGTCGAGCGATGATCCGAGATCGAGGCGGGGCTGTCTCCGGCCAGCACGGTGACCGTCGACTCTTCCCGGTCGAAGCCACGCTCGACGTGAAATGGCTCCCACGGGCTCGCCTCCTCGTTCTCGGCAATGCAGAACGAGAGCTTGCCCGGATGACCGAGCGCTGCGCGGTCGAGCGAGGTCGGCGCGGCGCCACCCGTGAGGTGGACAACAAGGCGCACGGCTCGGCCGATGGTCAGGTTGGCGCGACTGCCGGACGCGAGCGCGCCCATGCCAGAGTTGAGACCGAGCTCGTCTCGCACCGGCCCGTTGACGATCAGGATCTGGCCAGGGGGCGACGTGGTGACCGCCTGTCCGTGGACGTTGAAGGCCGCGTCGAGCACACACTCGACGGCGGCGAGAACGACCGGGAAGTAGTCCGGCCGGCAGCCCGCGAGGACCGCGCAGGCGGCGACGCGTTCCAGAGTCGCCTCACCCATACCGGGAGGGACGGGCCCCAGCGAGCGATCGGCGGCTCGCTCGCCCAGCATGCGCTCGACGTTCTCGGGCGTCGGCGGGATGACCGGGAGGCCGTCGGTCCACCCTCGCTCGAACATGTCCTCGAGCACCTCGGTCACATCCGCGCCCTCGGCAGCTCCGAGGCCACCCGCGCCTTGGGTCTCACTCGCACGGGCGCCGCAGCCCGGTTTCCACCGTGGTTTCTCCTCGCCAAGCGAAATCGACAGCACTCGCTCGAAGGCGTCGGCGTCCCAGCCTTCGATCCGGTCAACGATCGCACCGTCGCTGTCGATCACAACGGCGGTCGGTACCGACACCACGCCGTACGCCTCCGAGACACTCCAGGGCGCGCTCTGCGCCAGAACCGGCGCATCCACGCCATGCGCACGCGCGAGCCGCGCCGCCGCGGCAGCAGACTCCTCGGCGACAAGGATGAGCCGGGTGCCCGAAGCTCGGAGCTCGGGGCCGAGCGGGCCGAGGCGACGGAGCGCGAGGCGCGAGGTCGGACAGTCGGCATGCGCGAACAGCAAGCACGTTCGGACACTGGAGTCCTGCGACAGGAGCTCTGGCAGCCGTACGGGATCCCCGTCGATTGACGGCAGCTCGAAGTCAGGCGCTGCGGTGGCGGGTGCCGGCGTGAGGTCGCTCATATCACTGCGCACCGACGGGTTGGCTCATCAATACATGCGCGTTCGGTAGTCCTCTTGCGCGAATTCTTCGATCTCCTCGGCGTCCATGTCCGGCGGCTTCACCTGGTCGCGGATCACCTGACCAATCGATGGGAGCTCCTTCCGATCGACCTGGCTCTCGGGCTTCCAGAGGGCTGAGCGGCGGAACGCCTTCGCGCAGTGGATGAACGCCTCCTGCACATCGACGACGATGGCGAGCGCCGGCGTCTTGCCCTTGACAGCCATGCTCTCGAGTAGCTCGGGATCTGCGTTGATCGAGGCCGTCCCGTTCACACGCAGCGTCTCCTCGATGCCGGGAATGATGAACAGCAGACCGACGCTGCCCGTGTCGAGAATGTTGGTGAGCGAGTCCGCGAGCTTGTTGCCCGGACGCTCGGGGATCGCGAGCGTGTGATCGTCGAGCACCTGCACGAACCCAGGTGGATCGCCGCGCGGGCTGACATCGGCCTGGCCGGACGCGTCAACGGTGCCGAGCGAGAGAAACGGGGAGCGCTCGATGAAGGCGCGGCAGTGCTTGTCGAGCGACGGACGCACCTTGAGCTGCACGAGCTCGACAGGGTCGCCAACGATGTCGCGCACCTCCGAGGCGCTCAGGGCGCGCCGCGTCGTCTTGGTTCCGCTCATCTGCTCCTCCTACGTAGCCTGCTGACACCGTAGCGCAGGTCGCGACGCAGGCCTCTTCCAGTATGCGAAGCTATGAGTCGGCTGCAAGCGACAGTTCGATGAGAGAAAGGATCCACGTGACGAACGGGGAGCTCGCAATGAACCTCCAGACGGCCCTGGACGCGCACCGCGAGAAGTCGGGCGCTGCGCGCGCGCCCGAGGTGAACGCGGCGCTGGCGCGCACCGCCGAGATACTCCGCAACGATGGCGCGATCGAACGAGCGCTCGGCGTCGGCTCGCACGCGCCCGACTTCACACTCCCGAACGCCGTTGGAAACGACGTCTCGCTGGGCGGCCTGCTCAATCGTGGCCCCGTCGTCCTCGCGTTCTATCGCGGCGGTTGGTGACCCTACTGCAGCCTGCAGTTGCGGGCGTATCAGGCCGTGTTGTCTGAGATGGAGAAGCACAACGCCAGCCTCGTGGCAATCTCACCGGAGCTACCCGACAACTCGTTGAGTTTCCAGGAGAAGCTGGAGCTCCGCTGCGAGGTCTTGAGCGACCTGGGCAACCGCGTCGCGCGCGATTTCGGGCTCGTGTTTCGGCTTGACGATGACGTCGTCGACATCTTCACGGACACGTTCAACCTCGTGTTGCCGGAGAAGAACGGCGACGCGTCCTGGGAGCTACCGATCCCGGCGACGTACGTGATCGACCGAGATCGCACGATCACCCTTGCCTTCGTCGAGCCCGACTACACGCAGCGCGTCGAGCCGCAGGCGCTACTAGACGCGGTCGCAGCGCTGTAGCGGCTCCGACCGCGCCGTGCGCGGCGTCAGACGGTCGCCGCAGCCTGGACGAGGGCCGAATCGAGTATCTCGGCGGCGGCGTCGAGCTGTTGCTCGGTCGTCGAGAAGGGGATCGTGAAGCGGAACACCGATCCGGCCCGCCGCACGCTGAACAGCAGCCCGGCATCGAGGCAGTGGCGTCCGACGGCCTTGCCGATCTCGCCGCCGGGCGACCCGTCCGACGCCCCGAGCTCGACGCCCTGGAGCACGCCCCGACCTCGAAGGTCGACAATGCACGAATGCTCCGCCGCAAGACGCTCCATATGGGAACGCCAGTAACGGCCAAGCTCCTCGCTGCGCACGACCAGGCCATCCTTCTCGATCACGTCGAGCGTCACGAGCGCGGCGGTACACGCCAGGGGGTCGGCCGAGTGGGAGTGTGCGTACACGAACCCTTGCTCGATCGCGCGCTGCTCGATCTCGTCGGTCGTGACCACAGCCGAGATCGGAATGCCGCCACCGAAGTGCTTCGAGACGGTGACGATGTCAGGAGCAACGCCGTCATGCTCGAATCCCCACATCGTCCCGAGCTTCGCGAGCCCGGTCTGGCTCTCGTCGAGGATCAGCAGCGCGTCTCGCTCGCGACACGCGTCTCGGACGCGGGCTAGCCAGCCCTCCGGTGGCACGATCACGCCGCCGGCGGACGGCAGCGGCTCGGTGATGATCGCGGCGAGTGATCCGCCCGTCTCGGTGTCGAGTACCTCGAGCGAGCCGTCGAGGCAGGCGAGCTCACATTCGGGATAGGTGTGCCGGATTGGGCAGCGGAAACAGTAGGGAGCCATGAGCGCGAAGTTGCCGGGAGCCGGCGGCGAGTGTCGCTCGCCCCAGATCGCGAAGCTGAGCGCGCGCGGCTGCTCGGAGAACCCGTGGAAGGAGACGTGCGGGCTCGCGATCTCGTAGCGACCGGTCGCTGCCTTGGCGATCCCCATCGCAGCCTCCGTCGCGTCGGAGCCCGACAGGCCGAAGAACGCACGGTGTAGCGACGACGGAAGCGTCATTCCGAGACGCTCGGCCAGTTCGATCTCGGCCGTGTTGTAGAAGTTGGAGCTCGCGTGGACAAGCGTCCGTGCCGCCGTGGCGATCGCCTCAGCGATGCGGGGGTCGCTATGGCCGAGGACGCCGCAGATCTGGCCAGCGTTGAGGTCGAGATACTCCTTGCCCTCGACGTCCCACAGGAGCGTCCCCTCGCCCCGCTCGAATACCGGCCCGTCCCAGTGCGGCGATTCGAGCCGCGCGCGGAAGCACCACCGGCGAGCGCGCTCGAGCCATTCGTGCTCTGTCGTCACGGCGTCTCGCGATACGAGCGATGGTCATCGAACCTCTCGCCACCAGCCCGACCGATGTCGAGGACGACGCCAGGCGAATCGCTGTACTCCACCTGCGGCACCGCAGCGGGAAACGTGGCCATCACCCAGAGCTGCCCCTCGCCGACGTTCGTGAACGAGTGCTCGACATCCGCCGGGACGATGACTGTCGCAACGGCCTCGACGATCGCCTCTTGGCCCTCGACCTCGAAGCGAGCCCGGCCGGAGAGCACCGTTACGGCCTCCTCGAGCCCAGGGTGTCGATGGGGCGGCGCGCCTCCCCCTGGCTCGTGCAGCTGCTCGATCATGCAGAGCTGCTTGGAGCCGACCGCCTCGCCGGCGTGCAGGTGCGTCGTCGTTCCTGGTCGCCAGTCCACGGCTTGAGCGCGGTGAACGACTCGAACCGACGGAGTAGTCACGCAGCGCACCATACTCCGTCGAGGCAAGGCGCTCGCCGTCGCAGATCACCGCCAGCATGTGACGTCAGACCACTATCCTGATGGAACGAGCCAGCACGACGAAGCGTGGAGTCCGGGTGGTTCCACGGAACGCGAGGAGATGCCGCCCATGAGCACGACGATTTCCGATCCGAGCGAGACGAACACCGGAGCCGAAGTGACGCCCATCGACCACTGGATCGGCGGCAAGCGCGTGCCGGGAACGTCGGGACGGACAGCCCCCGTCTACGACCCGGCCGCAGGGCACCAGACCGGCGCCGTTGCGCTAGCGTCGGTAGAGGAGGTTGACGCGGCGGTCGCGAGCGCGACGGCGGCGTTCCCAGAGTGGCGCGCTGTACCGCTCGGCAAGCGAGCCGAGATCTTCTTCAGAATCCGAGAGCTGACACACACGCACCGCGAAGACATCGCGAGGCTGCTCACAGCCGAGCACGGCAAGGTCCTGTCCGACGCGCTGGGCGAGGTGGCCCGTGGCCTCGAGGTGATCGAGTACGCGTGCGGCATTCCGACGCTCCTCAAGGGCGACTTCTCAGAACAGGCGTCCTCCGGCATCGACGTCTACTCGATCCGACAACCACTCGGTGTCGTTGCCGGCATCACGCCATTCAACTTCCCGGCGATGGTGCCCATGTGGATGTGGGCCCCGGCGCTCGCCTGCGGCAACTGCTTCATCCTGAAACCGTCGGAGAAAGACCCGAGCGCCTCACTGTTCGTCGCGGAACTGCTCCAGGAGGCCGGAGTTCCGGACGGCGTCTTCAGCGTCGTCAACGGTGACAAGATCGCCGTCGACCGCCTACTCGAGCACCCGAACGTCGGTGCCGTGTCGTTCGTCGGCTCGACACCGATCG